>NZ_JBHXEM010000039.1:0-65949 GCF_042724755.1 Kitasatospora sp. NPDC127067
CGCCGGGCCCGGCCGCACCCCGCGCGGGCGTCCGGACTGCGCGGCCCGGTCCAGCGCCTCCGCCTGCACGCCGTCCAGCCCGAGCGCCTCGGCCAGGGCCCGCACGGTGCGCCGCTGCGGGCCGCGGGTGCGACCGCGCTCCATGTCCCCGAGGGCGCGCAGGCTGACCCCGGCGGTCGCGGCGAGTTCCTCCTGGGTCAGGCCCGCCGCCACCCGGTGCCCCGCCAGCAGACAGCTGAACTCGTTCGCGTCCGTGTCCGTACCGCCCCCGGCCGCCATGCCCCGCCCCCACTCACTCGGTCCTGCGCAGTTCCGCACTTCTGCCTGGAGTCGCCTCCGGCGGTTCGTTCCAGGCAGAAGTATGCCCGGGCGGACGGATTCCTCCCAGTCGCCCCTCCCTCAGGATATCCGCCCAGGTCAGGAGGGATGCGTGCGGACGGGGCGACGCAGGCGGGGGCGGTTGCGCGGGAGCGGACCGCCGATAGTTCCGCCTGTGGTTCCGCCGGCCGATCAGCGGTTTTCCGCCACGGACGGCCGGTCTCCGGCGGCGGTTTCCCGCCGCCGGGGCGGCCGGGGCAGGGCCCGGCGGGTGGCGGCCCTACACCAGGCGTCTCGCCTCCGCGCCCTCAACGGTGCGGCCGAGGGCGTCCAGCAGGTCGGCGAGCAGGCCGTGGGAGCGGGCTTCGAGAGCCGGGTCGCCGACGGTGCGGCCGAGGGCGACGGCGAGCCGGGCCGAGGAGAGCGCGGCGTCCCGGCGGCCGAGCGCGTGCAGGGCGCGGGCCCGGCTGTGGGTGGCGAGGACGGCCTCGGCGCCGCCGGAGCGGGCGGTGGCGGCGCGCACCGCCTCGTCGGCGTGGCGCAGGGCGGGCCCGGGGTCGCCGGCCAGGACGAGCGCGTCGGCGAGGTCGGTGAGCGCGCGGACCAGCAGGTGGTCGGTGGCCGGGGTGCGGGCGGCGGCCACCAGGTCGCCGAGCATGGGCACCGCCCGCTCGTACCGGCCGGTCCGCAGCAGCGCGGCCGCCACCCGGCTGCGGCAGTGGTGGCGCAGCGCCGCGTCGCCGGCCCGGTCGGCGGCGTCGACCGCCCGCTCCAACTGGTCGGCGGCGGTGCGGTGGGCCGCGCGGTCGACGTGCAGGACGGCGAGGTCGGTGCCGAGCCGGGCGACCGCCGCCTCGTCCCGGTCCGCGTGCGCGGCGCGCAGCCCGGCCTCGACCACGGCCCGCCAGTGCGTCCGGTCGTGGCCGGTGGTCTCGTACAACCGGCCGACCCGGTGGGCGAGTCGCCAGGCCGCGGTGGGCCGTCCCTTCTGCTCGGCGCAGAGCACGACGGCGCGCAGGGCGCTCTCCTCGCGGCGGAACCAGGCCGCCGCCGACCCGCTGCCCCCGGCCGCCGCGCCCCCGGCCTCCGCCCCCTCGCCCGCCCAGTCCGCGGTGACGTCCAGGTAGTGGGCGATCAGCCGGTCGAGGGCCAGGTACCGCTCCTCGCAGGCGAGTTCGGCGGCCTGCGCGGCGGCGTGGCGGCGGACCAGCTCGCGCCGGGCGTACCGGCCGGGGCTGGTCTCCTCCAGCAGGTGCACGGCGTCGAGCCGGGTCAGCAGGGTGCGGGCGGTCGCGGGCGGGAGGTCGGCGAGGGCGGCGGCGGTGTCGGTGCCGATCTCCGCGCCGGGGTGCAGGCCGAGCAGGGTGAACAGCCGGGCGGCGTCCGGGGCCAGCGCGCGGTACGTGCGGTCCAGGGCGGTGGTGAGGCCGAGCGGGCCGCGGTCGGTGCCGGTGCCGGCGCCGGAGAGGGCGGCCAGGCCGGTCTGCTCGTCGGCGAGTTCGGCGGCGAGGTCGGCCGCGGACCAGTCGGGCCGGGCGGCGAGGCGGGCGGCGGCCAGCCGCAGCGCGAGCGGCAGGTGGTCGCAGCGCTCGGCGAGTTCGGCGACGGCCTCCGGCTCACCGGCCGTGCGGTCCGGGCCGAGGATGCGGGCGAGCAGGTCGGCGGCCTCGTCGGCGCCGAGCGCGCCGAGCGGCACCGGTATGCCGCCGGTACGGACCAGCAGGTGGCGCAGCCGGCTGCGGCTGGTGACGATCGCGACCGGGGCGGGCTCGCTGTCGGTGGCCGGCGGGTCGGGCAGCAGCGGGGCGAGCTGCTCGTAGGAGGCGGCGTCGTCCAGGACGACCAGCATCCGCCGGCCGCCGATCAGTTCGCGGTAGCGGCGGGCGCGGTCCTCGGGTTCGGCGGGCAGCGCGTCCGGGTCGACGCCGAGGGCGGTGAGGAGCTCCCCGAGCACCTCACCGGGTTCGCGCGCCCCGTCCGGGTCGAAGCCGCGCAGTTCGGCGCGGAGGACGCCGTCCGGGAAGTAGGCGTCGCCGTGCCGGGCCGTCCACTGCCGGACCAGGCTGGTCTTGCCGACCCCCGCGGGCCCGGTGACCAGGATCGGCCGGCCGTCCCGCGCGGCGGGCAACACCTGGTCCAGCCGGGCGAGTTCGGTGCTCCGGCCGACGAACCGGCGGTCGGCGGCGGGCCGGGCGCCGGCCAGCTCGCCGGCCCGGCGCAGTTCGGGGCCGGGCGGCCAGCTGAGCCGGGCCACCGCCCGCTCGTAGCGCTCCCGCGCCTCGGCGCTGCGCCCGTCCTGCTCCAGGCAGCGCACCAGCCGGGCGGCCAGCGGCTGCCGGGCGGGGTGGCCGTCGGCGGCCTCGTCGAGTTCGGCGGCCAGCTCGCCGCCCCGGCCGGCCCGGAGCAGGCCGTCGGCCAGGAGCTCCAGGGCGCGCAGCCGCAGGTCGGTCAGGTACGGGAGGGTCCGCTCGCGCAGCAGGGCGGAGCCGCAGTCGGCGAGCGCCGGACCGCGCCAGAGGTCCAGCGCGGCGCGCAGCAGGGGCAGTGCCCGGTCCGGCGCGGCGCCCCGCGGCGGGCCGGCGGGCTCGGGGAGCAGCACGCCCGCCTGCTCGCAGAGCCGGGCGAAGCGCAGCACGTCGATCCGGTCGGGCTCACCGGCCAGCAGGTAGCCGGAGCCGCGGGTGTCGAGTTCCAGCCCGGGGCCGTCCAGCAGTTGGCGCAGCGCCGCGACATGGCCCTGCAGGGCGGCCCGCGCGGTGGGCGGCGCGCAGCCCTCCCAGACCAGCTCGATCAGCTCCTCGGTGGCCACCGTCCGGTTCAGCCGCACGGCGAGCGCGCTCAGCAGCGCCCGGCGCTTGGGCGCCGAGGGCGTCACCGCCGTCCCGTCCTCCCGCCGCACCACCACCGGTCCGAGCAGATCGATGTGCACGCGCCCGTTCCCCTCCCCCGTCCTCGACTCCCCGGCCCGACCGAGGATAGGGCCGGTCAGGCCCTTCGCGCCGGTCCGGGGCCGTCCTCGGGCACCGTACCGCGCGGGTACGACACGGCGCCCCGGCCGAACCGAGGGGTACGACACGGCGTTCCGGCCCGATCCCCCGCCGGCGCAACCATCGGCCGCTCCCGACGCGTCAACCGGGGGCAGGGACGACCGACCGACATGACCGGACATCTTCTCGCACTACACTGCTCCACCCCGAGGGCCGATGGCCGCTTCGGGGCGTGATGCGCGGTTCTGCGGTGAAGTGGGGGTACTGGTGCGGATTCGGCTGCTCGGGCCGGTGGAGTTGCGGATCGGGGCAGGCGGCTTCACGAGCGTGGCGGGCGCGCAGCGGCGGGCCGTGCTGGCGCTGCTGGCGCTGCGGCTGGGGCACCTGGTCACCGTGGACCAGCTGTGCGAGCTGCTGTGGGACGAGCAGCCGCCGCCGAGCGCGCGGGCGGCCGTGCAGGGCCACGTCGCCGCGCTGCGCAAGGTGCTCGCCGGCACCCCGTTCGAGCTGCACACCCGGGACTCCGGCTACCTGCTGGCCGGGCCGGCCGACGAGGTGGACGCGCTGCGCTTCGAGGAACTCACCGGCGCCGCCGACCGGCAGGCCGGCCACGGCGACTGCGCCACGGCGGTCGCGCTGCTGGAGGGGGCGCTGCGGCTGTGGCGCGGCGAGGCGCTGGCCGACCTGCCCGACACCCCGCTGCGCTCCGCCGCGGTGGACCGGCTGCGGCAGTCCCGCACCGCCGCCCTGCTCCGCTGGGCCGGGCTGCGGCTGGGCCAGGGCGCCGGGGCGTCGGCCGTGCCGCTGCTGGAGCAGGGCGTCCGGATGGACGGGCTGCGCGAGGAACTGGTGGCGCTGCTGATGCGCTGCCTGCACCAGGCGGGCCGGCCCGCCGAGGCGCTGACCGCCTACCACCGGGCCCGGATGCGGCTCGCCGAGGAGCTGGGCATCCACCCCGGCCCGGCGCTGCGGGCGGCGCTCGCCGAAGTGCTGGCCGACGACCGAACGGTGGAGCCGCCGGCCGCCGCTCCCCCGGCCGCCGAGCCGGCGCCGCAGGCCCCGCAGGCCCCGCCGGTTCCGCCGGTCCCGCTGGTTCCGCGCCAACTGCCGCGGCGCCACCCGGACTTCGTCGGCCGCACCGGCGACCTGGCCCGTCTCGACCGGGCCTGCGGGCCGGGCCCCGACGGGGGCGGCCGGGCCGGGGACGGCCCGGTGCTGGTGGTCGGCCCGGCCGGGGTGGGCAAGAGCGCGCTGGTCACCGCCTGGGCGCACCGGGTCGCCGACCGCTTCCCGGACGGCCTGCTCCACGCCGAGCTGCGCGGCCTCGCCCCGGACGGCCCGGCCCGGCCCGAGGCCGTCCTGGCCGGCTTCCTGCGCGCGCTCGGCGTGCCGCAGGACGGCATCCCCGCCGGGCGCGCCGCCCGGGCGGCGCTCTACCGCGAACGCACCGGGGGCCGGCGGCTGCTGGTGCTGCTGGACGACGCCGCCGACGCCGACCAGGTCGCCGACCTGCTGCCCGCGGGCCCGGCCGGCACCGCCGTGGTCACCGGCCGGGGCGCGCTGGAGGGCCTGGTCGCCCTGGAGGGAGCGACCCTGCTGCGCCTGGCCGCACTGCCCGAGGACGACGCCCTGGACCTGCTGGAACGCGCGCTGACGCCCGAACGGCTGCGCGCCGAGCCGGAGGCCGCCGCCCGGCTCGCCGGGCTCTGCGACCGTCTGCCGCTCGCCCTGCGGATCGCCGCCGCCCGGCTGGCCGCCCGGCCGGACTGGACGATCGCCGAGCTGGTCGCCGAACTCGCCGACGAGCGGACCGGGCTGGCCGCCCTGGACGCCGACGGCACGCTCTCCGTCGCGGGCCGCCTCCGGCTGACCCACCGCCGGCTCTCCGAACCCGCGGCCGAACTGCTGACCGTCCAGGCCGCCCACCCCGGCCGCGAGCTGGATCCTTCGGCGAGCGCCGCGCTGCTCGGCAGCGACACCGCCACCGCCCACCGGGCGCTCGGCGAGCTGACCTCCCACCACCTGCTCACCGGCACCGCCCCCGGGCGCCACGTCCGCACCGACCTGGTCCGGCGCTACGGCGCCGGGCTGCTCGCCGAACGGCCCGAGCGGCACCGGCGGCTGCTGCGCGAACGCCTGGCCGACCACTACCTCACGGCCCTGCGGCACTGCGGCTCCTTCCTCGACCCCGGCCAGGAGGACACCGCCCCGCCCGCCGGCCCGGCGCAGTCCCTGCCGGCCGCCGTCGACATCCGCACCGCGCTCGACTGGTTCGACGCCGAGGAGCCGGCGCTCTCCGCGCTGGTCGCCTCCCCCGACACCGACCCGGCGCGCGCCTGGCGGCTCGCGCTGACCTGCGGCTCGCTCTACTACGGCGCCGGCCGCTTCACCGACTGGCTCGCCTGCGCCCGGCTCGGGCAGGCGGCGGCCGAACGGTGCGGCGACCCGGTCGCGCTCGCCCTGCTGCTCAACTGCCGGGCGCAGGCCCTGGTCGCGCTGGAACGCCGGCAGGAGTCCGCGGAGGCGGCCCGGCGGGCGGTGGCCGCCGCCGAGTCCGGGACCGGGCCCGCGGCCGTGTCCGCGCACGTCCGGGCGCTCGCCACGCTGGCCATGGTCACCGCGATGCTCGGCCACGGCGCCGAGGCCGAACGGCTGGCGGCCGGCGCCACCGCGCTCGCGCTGGAGTCCGGCGACCGCCGGCGGCTGGTCGACGCCAAGGTGCACCAGGGCTGGGTGAGCCTGGCCGTCGGGGACCGGGAGGGCGCCCAGCGCCGGTCCCGCGAGGCCCGGGAGCTGCTGCCGGCCACGCCCGTCACCCAGGTCCACCTCTGGTCGCTGCTGACCGAGGCGCAGGCCCTCCCGCCGACCGTCCGCGACGTCGCCGCCGACCTCGCCTGGCACCGGCTGCTCGCCGCGTGCGAGGAGGCCGGCCTGCTGTACCTGCACGCCCTGGCCGAACAGTCCTACGCCGCCCACCTGTCGGCCCGGGGCCGGGAACCGGAGGTGGGTGCCAGGCTGCGCTCGGCGCTGGAGCGCTTCCGCTCGCACGACCGGCGCGCGGGCTACCGGAGCGGGTTCACCACCGGCCTGGAGGCGTCGCTCAAGCTCCGTACCGGGCGGCGGCCGGCGGACGGCTGACCCGGGCGGCGGCCGGCCCTGGCGGAGGCCGGCGGGCCCGTGCCGCCCGACGGGACGGCGGCCCGGTCAGCCCGCGGCCGAGGCGGCCCCGCGCTCCGTCGGGGCGTACCCGTGCTCCGCCGCCAGCACCGGGCGCAGCGCCCGGATCGCGTAGAAGTTGCGGGACTTGACCGTCCCCGGCGGCACCCCCAGCCGGGCCGAGGCCTCCAGCACCGAGCGGTCCTTGAGGTGCAGCTCGACCAGCACCTCGCGGTGGTGCTTCTGCACCCGGCGCAGCGCCAGCGCGATGTCCCGGGCCACCACCACCCGCTCGTAGGGGTCGTCGGCGACCGGCCGGTCCTCCATCGGCTCGCCGATCACCTCCTTGGCGCGGGCGGCGGCCATCCGGTAGTGGTCGATCGCGATCCGGCGGGCGACCGTGAACAGCCAGGGCCGGCTCGCCTCCGGCCCGGCGGACAGCGCCTCCGGGTGCTGCCAGGCGCGCAGCAGGGTCTCCTGGAGGATGTCCTCGGCCTTGCCGCGGTCCCCGCCCGTGGCCCGCAGCAGCGCGCGCAGCAGGTAGCCGCCGTGCAGCCGGTGGATCTCGGCGAGCGTGTCCGGGTCGAGGGTCTGACGGGCCGGGGCGGTGACGCCTTCCGGCGCGTCCGCCGGACCCTCGGACGACGGGGTGACGGACGTGGGCTGGGCGACGGACGGCTTCGACACGCGCTACCTCTCAGGTCGGGCAGGGGCGCAGCACGGGCAGGGCGTGCTGGGCAGCGACCGGACATCCCCCGGCGGTGGCTGCAACAGCACACTGCCGGAGGCCGCCAAGTCCGCACCAAGGCAGCACCAACGCCCCCGCCCGGGGCACTCGGACCGGTCCCGGGTGCCACCGTTGGCGGGCGCCGACGACTGTTGGCCGGTCGTTAGCGGCCGTGAGCCGCGGCGCCCGCGCCGCCGCCCGGACGGCGCCCCCGACCGCCCGGGCCCGGCGGTGTCAGCCCCCGCCGAGCGCCCGGAGCAGCTCCTGCACCCCGTCCTCTCCCCGGTGCTCGATCAGCACCGCGACCCAGCCCGTCAGCCGCTGCCGCTCCGCCGCCGACCACTGCGGGGCCGACGGGTGCTCGTCCACCACCAGCGCCGTCGCCATGTCCAGCAGCGCCGTCGCGGGCCGCGGCCACCACCGGCCCTCCGGCACCACGCGCAGCGCCAGCCGTCGGGCGACCGCGATCACCTCCTCCGCCTCCGCCTCGGGCACCGCCAGCGCGGCCGGCCCGTCCGCGCTCGGCGCCCCGGCCCGCACCAGGGCCGCGACGAACTCCCGCGCCTCCGGCCCGTCCGCGGCCATGCCGCGTCCCTCCCCCGTCCCGTTCACGGGACTCACGCTCCTTCCGACTCGGTGGCACTCGGCAGGCGCCGGGTGCCACCGGATGACGGTACCGATCGGTAGCCGGTGGGGCGGAGGGTTTTCCGATGCGGACCTCCCGATGCGACCAGGGGTGCTCCGTGCACCCTGCCCCGCTCAACGGGCCCCCCACCGAGGGCGGTTCAGTGAACCGGAGCGGCGCCTTCAGCCGTACTCCCGGCTGTACGGGCCGGCCGGACCGGAGGCACCGGTCCGGCGCACCCTGGACCAGGAGGTCATCCGATGGCTTTCTCCGACGGCACCGCGGGCGCGGGCAGCACCACCCCGGCCGCACCCGACTACTCGCCCGCCGCCTGGCCCGAGCCGGTCGCCCTGCTGCCCCGGCGCCCGCTCGACCCGCTCGGCACCGTCCTCATCCCGCCCGCCGAACGGCAGCTGTTCACCCGCGCCCTGACCGTCGAACCCCCCTCGGCGGCGCCCTCGGCCGTCCCTCCGGCGGAGCCGCCGGCCCGGGACACCGACACCGGCGCGGCACCCGGACCGCCGCCCGCCCCGCCCGCACAACGCCCCGGCACGGACCTCCCGCGCGCCCTGCGGCTCGTCCTGCCCGGCGGCGGGGAGGCACGGCGGCGGCGCCTGGTCGAACGCGTCCGGGTGCCGCTGCGGGCCTGCCACCGGATCGCCGTCCTGGGCGGCCCCGCCGAGGGGGCCGCCGCCGTCCTCGGCGCCCTGCTCGCCGAGCACCGGGCCGACCCGGTGCTCGTCCTGTCCACCGCCGGTCCCGCCGGGAGCGAGTGCCGTACCGGCGGCCGACTCGTACTGCGATCCGTACGACCCGACCCGGCCGCCCTGCGGGAGGCCCTCGACGAGGCCCGCGGCCACTACCCGGTCGTCCTCGCCGACACCACCGGCGCCCCGGCCGAGGTCCAGCTCGCCGCCGTCGACCGGGCCGACCAGCTGCTCCTCTGCGCCCCGGCCAGCGCCGACGGCGCCCGCACCGCCGAAGCCCTCCTCGACCACCTCACCGCCCTCGGCCACGACCGGCTGGCCCGCGGGGCGACCGCCGTCTTCACCCCCGCCCCGCCCACCGAGCGCCCGGTCGCCGGCCGCGACCTCCTCCCCCACTTCCGCACCCGCTGCCGCGGCGCCCTCGCCCTCCCGCTCCCGGGCCGCCCCCAGGCGGCCCCCGCCGCCCTGCGCCCCCGGGCCCGCCTCGACTACCTCGAACTCGCCGCCCTCGTCGGCGACGCCATGGCCGAACGCCGGGGCTGAGGGAGGCCGCAGAAGGAGCGACCCACCGGACGGGCGCAGGCCAAGCCGCTCCCTGGCCTCCCTGCGGGCGCCGGGAGGCCAGGAGGCCGAGAAGAGGACGGCGATCCGCCGCAGGGCACCGCCTCGCCCACTCACGAGGAGGCCCTCCCCCGCGGTCCACGCCGGGAAGCCCGCGCGGCAGGCCGCCGCGACCGCGTCCGGGCGCGGCTCAGCGCCACTTCCGGGTGGCGGACCCGTTGCACTGCCACTGGTCGGCGGTCGCTCCGTTGTGGGTGGCGTCGCCCCGGATCTCCAGGCACTTGCCCGAGTTCGCGTTGCCGAGCGCGCCGGTGGGATACCAGTACCACTGCTGGGTTTCCGACCCATTGCAGTCCCACTGGCCGGCGCGGGCACGTCGACCTCGCCGGTCTCCCCCGTCCCGCCGACCCGTCAGCTCTCCTCCGCCCGGCCCGGGCGCCAGCCCCGGGCGCGGGCGCGGGGGGCCACCGCGCCCGCCGCCGCGACGAGGGCGACGAGGGCGAGGGAGGACAGCGCGATCAGGCCCGCCCGGTGGCCGGCGTCGGTGGGGGGCGGGACGGGGGGCATGGTGGGGGCTGCGGCCGCGGTCGGCGGGGCCGGGGCGCCGGGCGCCGCGAGGCGGGTGACGGCGGCGACGGGGTCGACGGTGCCGTGGCCGTACTGGGGGTCGGGGCTGCGGTAGGCGGTGGCTTCCAGGCGCTGGGTCAGCTGGTCGACGGTCAGGTCCGGGCGGTAGCCGAGGACGAGGGCGGCGGTGCCGGCCACGAAGGCGGTGGCGAAGCTGGGGCCGGCGCCGGTGTAGTAGCCGCCGGGGGCCGGGCCGGGGCCGGTGACGGCGTCGCCCGGGGCGGCGAGGTCGACGCGGCCGCCGACCGGGACGGCCGAGGGGCCGTCCGGGAGCGCGCCGCCGGGGGCGAGGTCGCGGACGGCGAGCACCTCGGGGTAGGCCGCCGGGTAGACCGCCGGGACGGCTTTGGCGGTTCCGGAGCCGTCGGTCGGGACGGTGTCGGGTGCGGCCGGGGCGACGATCAGCGCGCCCTTGCCGCGCGCCGCGCGCACCGCGGCGGCCAGGGCGTCGGTGCCGTTCGGCAGTGCCACCCCGACCGCGATGACCCGCGCGCCGCGGTCGGCCGCCGCGGTGATGCCCTGGGCCACCAGGTCCGCCGAAGGGGTTCCGGCCTCGTTGGTGACCGGGACGGCGAGGATCCGGGCGCGCGGCGCGAGGCCGGCGAAGCCCGCTCCCTCGCGCTGGTCGGCGGCGATCAGGCCGGCCAGGAAGGTGCCGTGGCCGACGCAGTCCTGGGCGGGGTCGGGGCCGCCGGGCAGCTGGGCCAGGTCGAGCCGGCCGGCCAGCAGGCCGCTGCCGTCCTTGACCCCGGAGCCGAGGACGGCGACGGTGACGCCCTCGCCGCGGCTGAGCGGCCAGACCCGGTCGGGCCGCAGGAAGGTCTGCGGCCAGGGGGTGAGCTGGGTGCCCTTGGTGGACGGCGGCAGGCAGCCGGCCGACCGGCCGCTCGCGTCGCGCCGCTGCTGGCTGACGCCGGGCAGGGCGTCGGGGCCGGCGGGCGTGTCGGCGGCGGCCGGGCCTGCCACGGGCAGCAGCAGCCCGGCCAGGAGCGGTGCGGCCACCGCCCGGGCCAGGGGCGCCCGCTTCATGCGAGGCTGCCGATCCGCTCGGCCGGGATGTCCTGCGGCAGCAGCAGGCTGAGCTCGTCGAGGTCCGCGATGTCCAGCCGGGACAGCCGGCCCGCCTGCCGGGTGATCATCGCTTCCAGCACCTGCCGGGCGAACCGCCCGTTGCCGAAGGAGCGGTCGCGCGGGACGGCCGCGAACAGCGTGCCGAGCGCGGCCAGGGTCTCCGGGGTGCAGGTGTAGCCGGCGGCCTCGGCCTGCACCCGGACGATGGTGACGAGTTCGTCGTCCGCGTAGTGGTCGAAGGTGATCTCCCGGGAGAACCGGGAGGCCAGGCCGGGGTTGGAGGCGAGGAAGCCGCGCATCTCCTCCTGGTATCCGGCCACGATCACCACGACCTCGTCGCGGTGGTCCTCCATCAGCTTCATCAGGGTGTCGACGGCCTCCTGCCCGAAGTCCCCGCCGGAGCCGTTGCGGGGCGTCAGGGTGTACGCCTCGTCGATGAACAGCACGCCGCCGCGGGCGCGTTCGAAGGCGTCCCGGGTGAGCTGGGCGGTGTGGCCGATGTAGCGGCCGACCAGGTCGGCGCGGGCGGTCTCGATCAGCTGGCCCGAGGGCAGCACGTCGAGTTCGGCGAGGAGTTCGCCGTAGAGCCGGGCGACGGTGGTCTTGCCGGTGCCGGGCGGGCCCGAGAACACCAGGTGGTGGCTGATGGTGGCGGCGGGCAGCCCGGCCTCGACCCGGCGCCGGGTCTGCCGGGTCAGGTTGACCAGGTCCTCGACCTGCTCCTTGGCGGCGGCGAGGCCGACCATGGCGCGCAGCCGGTCGAGCAGGCCGGGTTCGTCGGCCTTCGCCTCGTCGGCGGCGGCCTGCTCGCCCACGTCGGCGGGCAGCAGCCGGGTGAGCGCCTCGTTGTCGAAGTGCTCCAGTTCGGCGAGCCTGGAGGCCTGCCGGTCGACCATCTCCTCGAACACCTTGCGGGCGGCCCGGCCGTTGCCGAAGTCGGCGCCCTTGGGCATCCGGTCGAAGTGCGCGGCGAGCGCCTCCCGGGTGCCCTCGACGAGTTCGTAGCCGTGCCCGGCGGCGGCGTGCTCGACGATCGTGGTGAGCTCCTCGTCGCTGTAGTTCCGGAACTCGACGGTGCGGCTGAACCGGGAGGCCAGGCCCGGGTTCGAGGCCAGGAACTCGCGAATCTCGGCCTCGTAGCCGGCGACGATCACCACCAGGTCGTCGCGGTGGTCCTCCATCAGCTTGACCAGGGTGTCGATGGCCTCGCGGCCGAAGTCCGGTCCGGTGCCGCCCGAGCCCGCCGACAGGGTGTACGCCTCGTCGATGAACAGCACCCCGCCGAGCGCCTCCTTGACCACCTCGGTGGTCTTCAGGGCCGTCCCGCCGATGATCGAGGCGACCAGGTCGGCCCGGGCCACCTCGACCAGGTGGCCGCTGCGCAGCACGCCGAGCTCGGCGAGGATCGCGCCGTAGAGCCGGGCGACGGTGGTCTTGCCGGTGCCGGGCGGGCCGGCGAAGACGAGGTGCCGGCTCATCGGCAGGGCGGGCAGACCGGCCTGCTCCCGGCGCCGGGCCAGCTTGTTGAGGTTGACCAGGGTGGCGACCTGCTCCTTGACGCCCTGCAGCCCGACCAGGGTCTGGAGGACGGCCTGCGGGCCCTGCGGTGCGGCCGGGGCGGGAGCCGCGGCGCCCTCGGCCGGGGCGTCCGACCCGTCGGCGGCGGGGGCCGCGCCGGGCTCGGTGGTGGCGACGGCCGCCGCGCCGTGGGCGTCCGGAGAGCGGTTGTCCCGGCTGTCGAGGTTCTCCACGGCGAGGCGGTCGGTCGGCTCGGTCTGCCGCAGCCCGGCGCCCTGGTTCTCGGCGGCCACGCAGTCGGTGAGCCGCACGGGCTCCACGGAGTCGGAGCGCAGCCCGTCCACGGTGTTGTCGCTGAGCTGGCAGGCGGTCAGGGTGGCGCGGGCGCCGGACCGCAGGTGCAGCCCGTGCCGCCGGTTGGTCCGCAGCCGGGTGCGGGTGGCGGTCAGGTCGCCGCCGTGCTCGACCTCGGCGCCGTCCAGGGCGTTGTCGGCGGACTCGACGTCGCGCAGGGTGGCGATGCCCTCGGCGCCGACCGAGATCCCGCAGGATCCGCTGCCGCGCACCAGGCTGCCGCCGAGGTAGGTGTTGGCGCCGTCGGCGATCCGCACCCCGTGCCCACCGGCGTCGACGACGGTGACGTCCTCCAGCCGGCCGCGCCCGTCGCGCAGCGCCTCGATCCCGTGGCCGCCGGCGGCGGTGACGGTGCTGCGGCGCAGCAGCGGGTTGGCGCCGTCGCGCACCACGATGCCGACGCCGGCCGCGTCCCGGACCTCCAGGCGGTCGAACTCGGCGGCGCTCTCCCCGGTGAGTTCGACGCCGTCCGTCCCGGCGTCGCGCACCACCGCCCGCACCAGGCTGGGCCCGGCCGACTCGCCGACGTGGATGCCGGCCAGGGCGGGGGCGGTGACCTCGCAGTCCTCCAGGGTGCCCCGGGCCCGGCCGGCGATGTGCAGGCCGTGGCCCTGGGGGCGGACGGCCCGGCAGCGGCGCAGCAGCGGGTCGGTGCCGTTGGTGAGGACGTAGCCGTGGGCGCGCACGGCGGTGACGGTGCAGTCCTCCAGCACGACCCGGGCGGTGGAGCCGATGAAGACGCCGAGCGCGCTGTCCCGGATCTCGGTGCGCAGCAGCCGGGTGGTGCTCTGCTCCTCCAGGGCGACGGCGGGCTTGTCGGTGGCGGAGATCTCGCAGTCCTCGACGAGGCCGCGCGCCTCGCCGTTGGCGCACAGGCCGTTGCCGCGCGCGTCGCGCAGCACGCAGCGCCGGACGGTCGGGTTGGACCGCTCGCCGATGACCACGGCCGAGGTGCCCAGGTGCTCGATGACGCTGTCCTCGATCACGCTGGTGCCGGTGGAGGTCTCCACCAGCCCGGCTCCGGCCGGGTTGGTCACCCGGCTGCCGCGCATGGCGAGTTCGCCCTGCTGGCGGGTGAGCACGGCGGTCCACGCGTTGCCGATCACCTCGCAGTCCTGCATGGCGAGTTGGCCGCGCGGGACGTCGACGGCGGGCAGGTCGTCGTCCTGCCCCTGGAGCACCAGGCCGGTGAGCTGGACGGCCTCGGTGAGCACCTGGACCACCGAACCGCGGCGGGGACTGATCCGCACGCTGCCCCGGACGTCCTCGGCGGTGATGCTCACCACCTTGGTGAGCACCAGGTTCTCGTCGTACCGGCCGGGGCGGACCGAGATCACCGCGCCGCTGCGGGCAGCCTGGAGGGCTTCGCCGATCGTGCGGTAGGAGCCGGGCTCCCGCTGCTCCGCGCAGACCGTCAGCACCGGGCGCGACATGCCTGGGGTTCCCTTCGTCGTGGGGCGTTGTTGTTCGGGTTGTTCTGGTGGTTCGGGTTGTTCTGCTGGTTCGGGGGTCGGGCGGCTTCGGGCGGGGTCAGGCCGTGCAGGTGGCGCGGACGGCGGCGGCGGCGTGGTGGGCGAACGTCTCGGTGCTGCCCGACCAGTCCAGGCCACGGCTGTGCAGCGTCACCGAGATCGGGCCGCGGTAGGAGAACGGGCCCTGGTTCACCCAACTGCCCCTACTGGCCGTCTGGTTGATGGAGAACGAGCCGATCTGGCCGCCACCGCTCTGCACCGTGTAGAGGCTGGGGTTGCCGCCGACCTGCTTCACGTCGCCGCTGGCCGGGATGTAGACGGACAGGGTGCAGCTGCTGACCTTGTCCACGGTGAAGGTCCAGACCACCGAGTTGCTGTTGTCGTCCTTGTTCGCGTCACCGGACATCGGCATCGAGGCGTACGTGCCGTTGCAGCCGTCGCCGCTGTAGCCGCCCGAGTTGTTGCGCCAGCCCTTGGTGCCCTGGTCGTACCAGCCGTTGGTCTTGTACTGGCCGCCGCCCGAGCAGTACGGGCCGGCGATCACGGTGACCGGTGCCGGCGGCTTGGCGGCGGCCGGCGGCGGCGCGGGCTGCTGGGCCGCCGGTGGCGGCGCGGCCGGCGGGTTCGCCGGGGGCTGGTTGGGGGCCGGGTTGGCCGCGCCGCCACCACCCGTGCCGCCGGAGGCCGAGCCGCCCGAGGCGGCCGCCGCACCGCCCTGGGAGCGGTCCGTCCCGCCGCCCGGGGCGGGGTTGGCCGCGCCGCCGGGACGGGCGGCCGTACCGGCACCGCCGGCGCCGTTGGGGACGACGGCGCCGTTGGGAGCCGAGGCCGCCTGGTCGCCCGGCCCGGGTGCGGCCGAACCGTCGGGCAGCGGGACCACCGCACCCGGCTGCCCGTCCGGCGGGGCGCCCCCGCCGGTGCCGCCGTGCTCGTCGAAGCCGGGGACGTAGCCGTTGCCGCCGTCCCCGCCGCCCTGCCCGTAGCCGGGCGGGACGTCGGCCTGGGCCGGCCCGTGCTTGGGGTCGTTGCCGCCGAGCTGGGTGACCACCACGGAGGTGCCGACCAGCACCAGGCCGACGGCGACGGCCGCGGCGATCATCGGCCGGGAGACCCGGCCGGGGCGCGGCCCCGGGTCCGTGGCGCCGTCACCGGCCGGCTCGGCGGACGCGACGGCGGCGAGTGCCACCGCCTCGGGCGCCCCGGGGGCGGTCGAGGCCGCGACGGGGGACGGCAGCGGCGCCGGCCCGATACCCGTCGGCGCCGCAGACTCGGCCTCGGCCTCGGCCTCGGGCTTCGGTCCGGCCTCGGGCTTCGGTCCGGTCCGGGCCCCGCCCGTCGTGGCGCCCGCGGCACCGGCACCCGCACCGGCACCCGACGGCGCCGGGAGCACCGCCGTCGCGGCGCTCGCGGGCTCCTGCGCCGGCTCCGCCCGCTCCCCGGGGTCCGCCTCGGCCGCCAACGCCCAGTTCACCGCCGGGAGCTGGAAGCCGCCCGCCCTCCGCTCCGGCTCGCCGCGCTGCTCCTCGCCCACCATGCATCCCCTGCGTTCGACGACACTCCTGTGGGGAGCTACGGCCCGCGTGGCCGAACCGGTTCAGCCGGACCGGTTCGGCCGGCCGGCGCGCTTCAGGTCCCGACCGTCCAGACCGGCTCCGCGGCCGCCTCCGGCGGGGACAGCACGAAGGACACGGCCTGCTCCAGCACCGCCGCCGAGGGCTGCGTCCACGGCTCGTCGAGCTGCTCGCGCACGTGGGCGAGCAGCTCGGGGTCGGGCGCCAGCCCGTACTCCTCCAGGTAGTACGTCACGGTGTCGGTCCAGATCCACCGGCCGTCGGTGCGGAAGCCCATCGGCACGACGCCGCGCCGCCCCGGGTCGACCACGTCGTCCATCAGCATCGGCGTCAGCAGCACCGTCGCCCCGGCCCGCAGGTACCGGGCGACGGCCTCGCGATCCGCCCCCGCCGCCAGCCGCGGCCGGTCCGGTGCGAACCCGGGCCCGGTCACCGGATCCACCGCGTCGAACACCGCCGCCAGCCGGAACCCGCCGTTCACCGTCTCGCCCATCCCCGTACTCCTCCTGCCGATCACCACAGCCCTACGTTCCGTCCGACGGCCGACCGGCGGCCCGGGGTTCACCGGGGCACGCGAGGCCGCCGCTGTCGTTGCCCTCTGCGAGGATCACCGCGCAGTGACACGAGGAGACCGCCATGGGCACCTGGGGCATCGGCCCGTTCGAGAACGACACGGCCGCGGACTTCGCCGACGCCCTGGACGAGACCGCCGAGGGCGCACGGGAAGCCCTGGTCCGAGCGGCGCTGATCCGCACCGTCCGGACCCGGGACCACCTGGAGTACCGCGAGGGAACGGAGGCCGTCGCCGCCGCGGCCCTCATCGCCGCCCAGTGCCCGGGCGATGGACCGGTCACCACGAGTTACTGGCCCGACCGGGCGCTTCCCGTCCTCGCCACCGACCTGCGGCCGCTCGCCGTCGAGGCACTCGACCGCGTGGTCGCCGGGGCGTCCGAGCTCGCCGAGCTCTGGGACGAGGCGCCCGACGGCACGAAGTGGCGCCAGGCCGTCAGGCGCCTGCGCGCCGTGCTCGCACCCGATCCCGAGCCGCAGGACGCACTGTTCGACCTCTAGGAACGGTCGACCGTCAGGCGGCGCCCAGGGCGAGGGCGTAGCGGGAGGGGTCAGCGGGGCGGACGCGGTCGGCGGGGGCGACGGCGTCGCGGCGGGCGAGCCAGGTGCGCAGCCGGTCCGGGCCCGGGCGGACGCCACCGATCTCGTGGAGCAGCACCCGGGCCGGACGGCCCTCCTCCGGGGCGGCCGGCTCGACCTCGACCACCTCGAACTCCGTGCCCGGGGCGAAGATCACCGTCGGCTGGTCGCCCGGACCGCCGAAGGCCGAGCTGCGGCGGCCGCTGACGGACCAGATGGCGAACTCGATCCCGATGTCCTCCCCCAGATCCGCTCCGGGCGCCGCCAGGCCGGTCACCGGGGCCCGCTCGGTCAGCACCGCGCCCGGGGCGTACGCGGCGAGGTCGCAGTCCTGCGCCGGGCCCGCGACCAGCACGCCGCCGTAGTGGCTGGGCAGCCGCCGCAGGCCCGCGGCCAGGCAGCGCAGGTACGGGCCGTAGGGGCCGGGCGCGCCGGACCGGGCCGCCGCGAGGAGTTCGGCGCGCGGGGCCAGCGGGCCGCAGTCGCCGTGCTGCAGCAGGACGGCGACCAGCTCGGGGCCCTGCTCGCCCTCCTCCGCCCGGGCGCGCAGGGCGGGCAGCCGGGAGGCGACGTCCTCGGCCCGCCGCGCCAGGCGCTGGTAGGCGGGGCCGAGCCGGGCGGCCAGGGCCGCGCCGTCCTCGGCAGGGGTGGCGGGGTCCGCCTCGGTCGGCGCCGCCGTCACGGGCGGGGGCGTCACGGGCGGGGGCGGGGGCGTCACCGGCGTCACGGGTTCGGGGACCGGCTCGGGCTCGGACTCGGGGACCGGCTCGGACTCGGGGACCGGCTCGGGCTCGGGGACCGGCTCGGGCTCGGGGACCGGCTCGGGCTCGGGGACCGGCTCGGGCTCGGGGACCGGCTCGGGCTCGGGCTCGGGAGCCGGACCGGCCTCGGGGGCCGGGGCTTCGGGGGCCGCCTCGGGCTCCTCACCGATCGCCTCGGGGAGCAATATTGTTCCTTCGCTGGTTTCCCCCGAGGTCTCCGCCACGAAGGCCCCGCCCGAGGTCGACACCCTGGCAGCGGGCGCCGGCACCGTCACCGGTTCGGGATCGGGATCGGGCACAGCCACCGGCACAGGCTCCGGCTCCGGCTCCGGCTCCGGCTCCGGCTCCGGCTCCGGCTCCACCGCAGCCTCGACCGCGACCTCGGCCTCGGCCTCGGCCCGGGACCACGGCTCCACCACCGCACCCGCCGCCACCGACTCCGCCCCGATCCAGTCCAGCCCGTACAGCCGCGCGCAGAACCGCCCCACCGCCGCCGACTCCACGTCCAGCGTCCCCGCCACCGCGAGCGCGAGCCGCGCCGCCCCGGTCGGGAGCGAGCCCAGCAGCGCACCGAGGTGGTCCCAGACCGTCTCCGGCACCGGCCGGCCCGGCGTGCCGACGACCAGCACCGGCCGCGCCGGGTCCGGCCGGCGCAGCCGGGGTCCGCGGTCCGCGGCGGCGGCCGGGCGCAGCCACAGTCCGGCCGCCACCGCCTCCAGCTCCCAGCCGGGGAAGGCCGGGTAGCGGGCCGTCCCGGGGGCCGGGGGCAGGTCGGGGCGGGTGCGCCAGCCGACGGCGGTGACGGTGCGTTCGCTCGGGCGGGCGACCAGCTCGGTGAGGTACGGTTCCCAGCCCTCGCCGCCGTCCGCCGCCACATGGACGGTCCGCACGTCGGGCCCGGCGGCCCCCGCCGCAGTCACCGGCACGCCGATCGCCGCCCGCACCTCCTGCCCGAGCGAGGCCGCCAACACCGCGGCCAGTTCGATGAGTTCGACCGGTGCGGCCCACGGCGCGCTCAGCACGAGGTGGTCCGCCCGTCCGGCCGTCTCCTGCAGCAGCACCGCCGCGTTGGCCAGTTGGGCGCCGCTGGGCAGTGGTCCGGCCGGCTCGCCGATGATCAGCAGCAGCCCGTCCCGCGGTGCGGCGGCCCGCTCCAGTACGGCGGGCAGGGCGGGCCCCACCGGCGCCTCGGTGACCCAGAACGCCCCGCCGGCCAGCGGGGTGATGGTCGCGGCGGCGGGCCAGCGGCCGCCGAGCGGTTCCGCTCCCCCGCCGGGCCGGCAGCGCCACCACGTCCCGTTCAGGGCCGGCAGGGTGCCGTCCGGTTCGACGCTGACCACCGCGTCCGGCGCGACGACCGTCAACCCGCAGCGCCTGGCGAGCAGTTCGGCGGGCCGGCGGCCGTCCGGGCCGAGCGCCGCCAGCCCGGAGGCGGCCAGCACCAGCACGTCGGCGTCGCGTTCGCGCGCGGCCCGGGCGAGTTCGTCCAGCGAGGCCAGCAGCACGGGCGCCGCGTCCTCGGCGGCGGCGAGCAGCAGCAGGGCCCGCGGCTCGACCCGTACCGGCGCCAGCGCCTCGGCCAGGCCGTGCGCCTCCGCGCCGGGCGGTGCGATCACGTAGTGCGGGCCGAGCGCCCGCAGCGTCGAGGCGCCCATCACTCCTCCTCCGCCAGCTGCCCGGTCTGCACCTGCACGGTCCGCCGCCGGGTGATGTACAGGCCGCGGCCGGCCGGGAACTGGCGGGGCTTGAGGTTGCCGAACAGGTAGCCCTCGGAGGGCGGGCAGGACATCAGCAGGGTGGGCGAGTTGACCTCCTGGAGCTTGCGGATCAGCGGGTCGCCCAGCGACCGCCCGATGCCGTTGGCGCCGCGTGCGACGACCACGTGGAGGCCGATCTCGGTGCCCTGGGCGAGGTCCTCCAGCAGCACGTTGAAGGGGTGGCCGCCGCTGCCCGAGCCGACCAGGTCGTAGTCGTCGACGAGGATGAACAGCTCGGGGCCGGTCCACCAGTCGCGCAGCCTGAGCCGGGCGGGGGTGATGTCGGCGGGCGGGACGCGGTTCTTCATCGCCCGGGACGCGCCGTCCACGATCTGGCGGAGCTTGTCGACGGCCACCGCGTAGCCGAGCCGGTACTCCTCCGGCACCGCGTCGTACAGGCCGCGCCGGTAGTCGACCAGCATGATCCTGGCCTCGGCCGGGGTGTAGGCGGTGGTGATGGCCTTGATCATCAGCCGCAGCAGGTTGGTCTTGCCGGATTCGCTGTCGCCGACCACCAGCAGGTGCGGGTTCTCCTCGAAGTCGTGCCACAGCGGCGAGACCTCGGTCTCCTCCAGGCCGATCGGCACCCGCAGCCGGCCCTCGGGGGCGGGCAGCCGCTCGGCGTCCAGGACGAGCGGCAGCATCCGCACCTCGGGGGCGCGCGGCCCGGTCCAGTGCGCGGCGACGGCGTCGACCAGGTCGGCGACGCCCTCGCCGAGGTCGTCGGTGTTCCCGGAGCCGTCGATCCTGGGCAGTGCGGAGAGGAAGTGCAGCTGCTCGTCGGTGAGGCCGCGGCCGGGCAGCTTGGGCACCTTGGCGGCGGCCCGCATGTTGATCATCGAGTCGACGGAGTCGCCGAGCCGCAGCTCGAAGCGGGTCTGCAGCTGGTCGCGCAGACCGCCGGTGATCTCGCCCCAGCGGGTGGTGCCGACGACCAGGTGGACGCCGTAGTTGAGGCCGCGCTGGGACATCAGGGTGAGCGGCTGGACGAGGTCGTTGAACTCCTGGCGCAGGGTGTTCCAGCCGTCGACCACCAGGAAGACGTCGCCGTGCGTCTCGTCGGGCAGCTCGCCCGCGGCCCGCCGGCGGCGGAAGGACGCGACGGAGTCGATGCCGAGCTCGGCGAAGTACTTCTCCCGGCGGGTGATGATCCCGTTGACCTCGGCCACGGTCCGCAGCACCCGCTCGCCGTCGTGCCGGCCGGTGACTCCGCCGACGTGCGGCAGGCCGCGCAGCGCGGAGAGCGTGCCGCCGCCGAAGTCCAGGCAGTAGAACTGGACCTCGCGCGGGGTGTGGGTGAGCGCGAGCCCGGTGATCAGGGTGCGCAGCAGGGTGCTCTTGCCGCTCTGCGGGGCGCCGGCGATGCCGACGTGGCCGCCGGCGCCGGAGAGGTCGGCGGTGAGCAGGTCGCGCAGCTGGTGGAAGGGGCGGTCGACCACGCCGACCGGCAGGCCGAGGGTGCCGTGCCGGGCCCGGTCCTCGGTGGTGAGGCCGCGCTCGGGGTGCGGTACGAGCGGCGGCAGCAGCTCGTCGAGGGTGGGCGGGACGTCCAGGGGCGGCAGCCAGACCCGGTGGGCGGGCGGCCCGGCGTCGCGGAGCCGGCCGGACGCGATCTCCAGCAGCGAGCCGGCCGAGACCTGCTCCTCCTCGGTCTCGGCCGCCGCCACCGGCAGCTGCCGGGGCATCACGTACTCGGTGCCGTAGGCGACGACCTGCCCGGCGATGGCGGCCTGCTGGGCGGCACGGCGCTTGGGGCGGTACGGGCCGGAGACGTACGCGGCCTTGAACCGGGTGAGGGTGGAGATGTCGCTGCGCAGGAAGCCGTTGCCGGGCTGGGAGGGCAGCTGGTAGGCGTCCGGGACGCCGAGCACGCCGCGGCTCTCCATCGCCGAGAAGGTGCGCAGGCCGATCCGGTAGGACAGGTGGGACTCCAGGGCGCTCATCCGGCCTTCGTCGAGCCGCTGCGAGGCCAGCAGGAGGTGTACGCCGAGGGAGCGGCCGAGCCGGCCGATCATCACGAACAGCTCCATGAAGTCCCGGTGCGCGGACAGCAGTTCGCTGAACTCGTCGACCACCACGAACAGCGTCGGCAGCGGCCGCAGCGCGGTGCCGGCGGCGCGCGCGGTCTCGTAGTCCAGCAGCGAGGCGTACCCGGCCTCGCGCAGCACCTCCTGGCGGCGGACGAGTTCGCCGTGCAGGGCGTCGCGCATCCGGTCGACCAGGGCGGCCTCGTCGGCGAGGTTGGTGATCACGGCGGAGGTGTGCGGCAGGGTGTCCAGGCCGAGGAAGGTCGCACCGCCCTTGAAGTCGACCAGGACGAAGTTGAGCACCTCGGAGGAGTGGGTGACGGCGAGCGCCAGCACCAGGGTGCGCAGCAGCTCGGACTTGCCGGAGCCGGTGGCGCCGATCAGCATGCCGTGCGGGCCCATACCGCCCTGGGCGGACTCCTTGAGGTCCAGGTCGACGGGCCGGCCGTCCGGGCCGAGGCCGAGCGGGACGCGCAGCCGCTGCGGGATGCCGCGCTGCGCCCAGAGCGCCTCGACGTCGTGGGCGTGCAGGTCGGGGATGCCGAGCAGGGCGGTGAGGTCGAAGTCGGTGGCGAGCGGTTCGGCGGCGTCGACGCCGTCGGCGATCCGGTAGCGGGCGAGCCGGGCGGCGAGGCGGGTCGCCGCGGGCAGGGGGAGCCCGTCGGGGCGGCCGAGGTCGGTGACGACGTCCTTGCGGTTGCGGTCGGCGCCGACCATGGTGAGCCGGCCGTCCTCGATCCGCAGCCGCAGGGTGGTGCGGGCCGGGCGCCACTCCAGGGAGTCGGCGAGGTCGATCAGGACGGCGTTGCGGTAACCGGCCAGCGCGGCGCGGCTGCCGGAGTGGGCGCCGGGGCCGTCCAGGACCAGGACGGTGAACGGCTCGTCCCGGGCCGGTACGGCGTCCGGCTCGAAGCCGGGACGGCCGGTGAACTCCTCGCCGAGCAGCTGCTCGACCTCGCCGAGGCTGCCGGCGACCAGCCGGACCGGGCCCGCGCCGTCGGTGTCGGTCGGGTGCAGGGCGTGCGGCAGCCACTTGGCCCACTCCCACTCGGCCCGCCGCTCGGGGTCGGTGACGACGGCGATGCACAGCTCGTCCGGGCCGTGCACCACGGCGAGCTGGGCCAGCACCGCCCGCACCAGCGAGCGGGCGGCCTCGGGGTCGTCGGAGCGCAGCAGCAGGTGGGCGAAGCCGCGCAGGTGGATCGCCATCGGCTGGTCGGCGAGCGTGCCGTAGGCGTGGATGAAGCGGCGCAGCGCGTGGGCGCAGAGCGGCTCCAGGTCCTCCACCGGCTTGGTGGCCAGCGGCGCGAGCGGGGTCGCCAGGCGTTGGGCGCCGAGCGCGATCCGGACGTCGCTGAAGTCGGGGTGGGAGGCCCGTCGCTCCCACAGCCGGGTGGTGCCGACCAGCGAGCCCAGTTCGGACGGTGCCGGGTGCCGCCAGGCCAGGGCCTTGCGCTGGGCGTCGATCGAGCGGCGCACCTGACGGCGCATCTGGGAGAGGTAGCGCAGGTAGTCGCGGCGTTCGGCGCGCAGCTGCTGCTTGCGGTCGCTGGAGCCGCGGATCAGCTGGGTGACCAGCATCCCGACGGCGGACAGCGCCATCATGCCCATCGCGACGTAGCTGAGCATGCCGCCGCCGCCCTCGCCGCCGCCCGGGTGCAGGAACATGAACACCATCGACAGCGAGCCGAGCGCCATCGGCGCCATGCTGATCACGCTGGCCATGCCGCTCTGCTTCTCCGGCAGGCCCGGCGGTTCCTGGAGCTGGATCTCGCCGTCCGGCATCTCGGGCCCCGGACGCCGGGGCGTCCGGTTGATCAGCTCCACGCTCACTCAGGGCTCCTTCTCACCACGGCCGTTCCCTCTGGGTGACGGACGGCGCGGCACCGGAGGTTCAGCGGTGCGGGGTTCGGCCGCGGCACACCGGTTGAACGCAGCACGCCGGGCAGGCCGTTCATCCGGGCGGAGAGGCGGACCACCGCCCAGCGAACCGGAGGACCGGCGTGAGCAGCAGTGTCGTGGCAGGACTGTGCCGATTGAGGTTCCATGCGCCGGGGACGGCCTTCGAGCTGGCCGTCCCCGCCGATGTGCCCCTGGCCGACCTGCTGCCCGCCGTCCTCGGGCACGCCGGGCCCGGGCTCGCCGAGGAGGGCCTGGAGCACGGCGGCTGGGTGCTCCAGCGGCTCGGCGAGGAGCCGCTGGACGAGGAGCGCACCGCCGAGGCGCTCGGCCTGCACGACGGCGACGCCCTGTACCTGCGGGCCCGCCACGAGGCCCTGCCGGAGGTGCACTTCGACGATCTGGTGGACGGCGTCGCAACCGGCATGAACGAGCGCGGCGACACCTGGCGCCCGGCCCTCACCCGGGTCCTCTCGCTGGCCCTGGCGCTGACGGCGCTGGCGGCCGGCTGGGTGCTGCTCGCCCTGTCCGGCCCGGCCGCCCCGCGCGAGGCCGCCGCCGCGGCGGTCGCCGCCCTGCTGCTGCTCGGCGCGGCCAGCGCCTCCCGGGCGATGGCCGACGCGGGCGCGGGCGCCGCGCTGGGCGCCGCCGCCGTCCCGTACCTGGCGCTCGCCGCGCTGCTGCTGCCGAACGGGCCGGGCGGGTCCGGCGGGTCCGGTGGGGGCGAGCTGCTCGGTGCCCGGATCCTGGCCGCCTCCTCGGCCGGGGCCGGGGCGGCGGTGCTGGCACTGGCGGCGGTGGGGGCGGCGGCGCCGCTGTTCCTCGGGGTGGCGCTGGTCGCGCTGCTCGGGGTGCTGTCGGGGGTACTGGTGCTGGCCGGGATGACGCTCGCCCAGCTGGTGGCGGTGGTCGGGGTGGTGGCCGTGCTGGTCGGCGCCTTCGTGCCCTCGCTGGCGTTCCGGCTGTCCGGGCTGCGGCTGCCGATGCTGCCGCGCAACGCCGACGAGCTCCAGGAGAACATCGAGCCGGTCCCGGCCGCCGCCGTGCTGCCCCGCGCCCTGGTCGCCGACGACTACCTGATGGCCCTGCACACCGCGATCGGCGCCGTCTGCGCCGTCTGCCTGACCGTGCTGCCCTTCGCCGACGGCTGGGCCGGCCCGGCCGAGGCCGGTGCGCTGAGCCTGCTGCTCCTGCTGCACGGACGGGCCGTCGGCAGCATCCGCCAGCGCCTGGCCGTCCTGCTGCCCGGCGTCCTCGGCGGCCTGGTGCTGCTCACCCGCGCCGCCGCCGGCGCCTCCACCACCGACCGGCTGCTCCTGCTCGCGGTCCTGCTGACGCTGACGGCCGCCCTCCTCGTCGCCGCCTGGACCGTGCCGGGCCGCCGTCTGCTGCCCTACTGGGGCCGCCTCGCGGACGTCCTGCACACCCTGTGCGCGCTGGCCCTGCTGCCGCTGGCCCTCCAGGCCTGCGGGGTCTACCACACCCTGCGCGGCCTGGCCGGCTGAGCCGGGCGGGGATCCGCGGGCCCGTCACCGTCCCCCGGGACGCTGTTGGCGAATCCCGGGCCTCGCTACTTCGCCCTGCCGAGTTGTTGTTCGGCGGGGCGAAGCCGTGCGAAGTGGCTGGAGCGGGTGCGGGCCCGTGGTGTGTCGGTGAGGTGGGCGTCGATGCGGGCAAGGTTGATCGCGGCGCCGGTGAACTGGTGCTGGAGGCTGGTCTTCGCCAAGCCCTGGTAACGGGATCTACGCAGGCCGCAGCGGCCGACGCCCTGGGAGATGGTGCCCTCGACACCTGCCCGGATCCGGTAGCGCTCTTTCCACTCATCGGTCTGTTGTTCGGTGCGGGCCTTGCGGACAGCCTCGTGCTCGGCCCGGGGCCGCAGGCTCAGCTCACGGCGCCCGGCCTTCGATGAGTTCACACAGTCACTCAGGGCGGAACAGGGCCGACAGTCTGCAGAGCTGAAACGGACCCGGATGACCGGCAGGCCCTGCTGGGAACGGCCCTCGCGCCAATACGTGCTGACGATGCCATTTGGGCAGGTCACCTGCCGTGTGTCCCAGGCGATGGCGAACGCCTCCTGACTGAACGGGCCGCCGCTCTGGGCAGCGGTGCTGGCCGCCACGGGGCCCAGCAGCTCAACCCCGTGGTCCCTGCGAGCGGCCACGATCTGCGAGGCGGTGGGGTAGCCGGCGTCGACCCAGTGCTCGGCCGGCAGGCACTCGCGCGAGGCCAGAGCCCCGTGAATACGCGCGCTCATCACCTGGTCCTGGACGGTGGAGTCGGTGGTGACCACGTTCGTGACCAGGTTCGGGCAGTCGGGTTCGCAGGTCTCGGTGAGATGGACCCGGTAGCCGTCCCATGCCGTGTCACGTTTGATGCAGCCGCGCGCGTCCGTGTCATACGGATTGACCAGCAACGTTGCGCCCGGCGGACGGTCGTTGCCGTCCCGCCGCCGCACTGCACCGTCGACCGAATGGAAGCACTGCACCCACGTCTGCCGCAGGATCTCGACCTCGCCCAGCGCGCGAAGTCCGTGTGGTGCTCCGGGAGCGAAGGCCGCTTCCAGCAGCCGCATCCCGTCCGCCCCGATCCGCAGTCCCACCTCGCGGCGCCGGACGCGGTCCTTGGGGAAGCGGGAGTCCTCGGCCCGGGTTGCGTAGTGCCGAAACCAGTCCGGTTCGGCTATGTCCACCAGCCATTCGGGCTCGGCACGGGCTATCGCGTTCAGCGCCGAGCGAAGCGTCTCGCAGACCCGCTCCAACCAGTTCATCTGCCGTGCCGCCGACAAAACGTGCGTGGAGTCGGTGCGGGCCCGGCCCGCACTCTTGAGCAGGCCCTTCTCACGGGCCGCGGCCAGGACGCCGTCCAGCATCCGCTGCCCCGCGTCGGCCTGGACCAGGCGGGCCTGCCCCGCACCGGGAACAGGTCCGCGAACTCGGCATCGCTGAACAGCAGCCCCAGCTCGTCCCTCACCCGGATTGCCAGGCTCCCCTTCGGGAACGCGGCCCTGGCCACCCGCACCGTCTCCGCCGGGATCTCCCCGGCCCCCTTCGGCTGCATCGACATCAACACCCACCCCATACGACAACGTCGGCCTTCAAGACCACAACCAGGTCTTGAAGGCCGACGTCACGCACCACCTCCGGATTCGCCAACAGCGTCCCGTCCCCCGGTGGCGGGCCCTTCCGCTGCCCGCCCCGGTACGGGCCGGCTCAGCCGAACGGGCGGAGCGGGCCGCCCCGGTCGCCGGCCCGCTCCCGGGCGTCGAGGGCCGCCCACAGGGAGCCGGGCTCCAGCCTCATCGCGGCCGGGGCTCCCGGGTTGACGACGATCCCGAGGCCGGGGGGCAGCCGTTCCAGCAGCGTGCCGGGGCCGACCACCGCGTGCCCGGGACTTCCCGCGGCCTCCAGCCAGGAGCGCGCGGAGAACACGACCACCGCCGGTTCGCCGTCCGGGAGTCCGAAGCCGCCGACGGTGCCGAACTCGTCCAGCAGTACGGCGACCCGGGCCGAGGCGAGCGCGCGGTAGACGTCGTCGCCCGGCCCGTACCCGGTCGCGGCCAGCTGGACGGCGGCGTCGACCGGGTCGGTCGGTGCGGGCCACTCGCGCGCCAGCGGCGACGGGCGGTACTCCGCGTTCGGCGCGAACTCCTCGACGGAGCCGTCCTCGCCCGCACGCCACCGGCCGATCACCGCCCAGCCCGGTGGCTGCCCCTCGCCCTGCCAGTTCGGGTCGACCAGCCCGATCCACTGCCCCGGCGCGGCCCGGGCGGCGGCCAGGATGCGCTCGGGCACCGGCGCCGTCTCGGGTGGCGGCGTGGCGGCCGTCGGTTCGTCGTGGCCCTGTCCGGGAGCGGTCATCGCGGTCCTCGCTGTCTGGTGGCTGTCAGTCGTCGGTCAGGCCGTAGTCGGGGTTCGGGGCGAACTGCTCCGCCGTTTCGTCCCCCATCGGCTCGAAGTCCTCGTCGGCGTCGTCGTCCGGCGGCTCCACCCTGCCGTAGACGATCCACTGGCTCTCCGGGGGCACGTCCGCCTCCCCGCCGTCCAGGGCGCCCTGCTGCAGGGGGTGGTCCGGGGGGATGATCCGGACCGGCCGCCAGCGCAGTCCGGCGCCGAGCAGGATCTCGTTCTCGGCCGGGCTGTGCGAGACCTCCCGGAGGAACGCCCCCGGTGTCCGGTCGGGCAGCATCAGGTACAGCCGGATGAGCCGTTGGCCGAAGGCCCCGTGCAGCCGGCTGCCCGCCGAGACCGAGACGTAGGTGGGCTCGGTGACGACCTGCCCGACCTCCAGGGTGCCCGGGTGCAGCCCGGGTCCGACGTACGGCGCTCCCCTGCTCACCACGAGGTCCCCCGTCACCGGGCTCTGCTCGATGGAACTGTCCAGGTTCCCGACGACCTCCCGCACCGGGCCCGGGGGCAGCGCGGTGTGGTCCCGGCCCGCCATGGTCAGCTGCCACCGGATCTGCTTGACCTCGTAGTACGAGAACTGCTCGGCGACCTCGCCGTCCCCGGTCTCGCTCGGGGCCGTGTAGAACTCCAGTGCCCCGCGTTCCTCGTCGCTCAGCCCGCGGACGAGCTCCGCCATGGGTTCGAGCCCCTGCCGGTCGTAGTAGGCGTCGCGGCCGAGCCTCTGCTGGTCGGTCCCGAAGAGCTCCAGTTGCGCGAGGCGCTCCCGGAACGCCCGCGGCATCGCGTCGAACTCGGCCGTGCTCATGGTCCAGCCCCCGTCGCGCCAGAACAGGTCGGCGGCCCGGGTGCCGTCGATGCCCGCCAGGGCCCAGCCGGACGGGTCGGCCCAGACCTCCGGGTCGTGCTCCGGGAGCTGGTGGTGCCAGCCTCCGGGCGGCGCCGCGCTGTTGTCGGAGTCGGACCCCACCGAGGAGTCGTCGCCGTTCACGATGCTCAGCCCGCCCAGGCCGTTCAGGACGCTTTCGATGTCGTCGGCCGTGTGGTCGCCGACGTGCCCGCCCGGGTTCCCGTCCGCTTCCGCGGCGGGCTCCGTCAAGCCCATCGCCGCGGTCTGCTCCGGGGTCCGGTGGTCCGGCCGGTAGGCCTCGTTCGGGACGAACTCAACCGCTTCCGCGTACCGGCCGCTCTCGTGGTCCAGTTCGGTGCCGCGCACCAGTTCGACGCCGACGATGTACCGGCCGTCGATGCCCCCGGGGAACGCGACCTCCTGTTCCTCCTCCGAGAGGCCCGGACGGTTCAGGGTCTCCCGGACGTCGATGCCTCCCGGCGCGTCGATCACGTAGCGGTGCCAGGTCCCCCAGTCGACGTGCTGGGCCGTGCGGGAGCGCGTCGTGCTCACCAGGGCCGACGCCTCGTTGCTCCCGACGTAGTCCTGGAGGTCGGGGTAGCGGTCCTCCTGCCTCGGCCGCATTCCGCCCTCGAAGACCTCGGGGTAGTCGACCATGTCGGAGCGGCTCCGCTCCCACCGGTACAGGTGGCCGGAGTCGTACCGCCACATCAGGGGCACGGACTGGGCCTCCCGCAGCGCGTCCAGGTCGACGTACCGGCTCGTCGCGACCGGGTTCGGGGGCTCCTGCGCGGCGGCGTGCGGGACGTCGTCCCTCGGCACCAGCGGGACCTCGGGCGCGCCGAACCCGGTGTCCAGGTAGGCGTTCCGCTCGTCGAGGGCGACGTCCAGCGGGCGCAGGTCGGGCCCGTGGTGGTGGTCCTCCGGCGCGCGGTACCGCTCGACCAGCCGGCCCTCCCCGTCGTAGGTGTCCACCCGGCCGTCGGCGAGGTAGTGGGTCTCCCCGCCGCCCGGGAAGCGGTGGATCTCCGTCCCGTCCGGGTGGCGGTGGATCTGCGTCCCGTCGGCGAGGTAGTGGACCTCGCGGTCCGCCAGGTAGTGGACCTCCCGGTCCGGGAGGAAGTGGATCTCCCGGTCCGCGAAGCGCTGGATCTCCGTTCCGTCCGTGAGGTGGTGGACCTCGCGGTCCGCCAGGTAGTGGACCTCCCGGTCCTGGAGGAAGTGGACCTCCTCCCCGGTGGCGTAGCGGTGGATCTCCACACCGTTCTCGTGGCGGACCTCGGGGCCGGACCGCGAGGAGCCCTCGCCGTTCCCCGTGTTGTCCAGCGCGCGTCGTACCGGCGGCGACTGTTCGAGCCGGCCGGCCGCCGGGGCGTGCGACGGGGGCGTCCCGCCCGGGGCGGCGCCGGCCGGGTCCGGGTGGAACGTCCGGAACAGCCCGGTCGACCCGTCCGGGCCCGGTTTGACGTACACGCTCGCGGTCGACGGACCGTCGGGGCCGCCCGGCCTGCCGCTGACGCCGGTACGGCCGGTCGGCGCGTGGACCGGCAGTCCGGTCTGCCGGGCGACGGCCTGGGCGTGCTCGGCGGACTCACAGCTGAGCAGCGTGATCGAGGCCGGACCGCGGCTCGGGCCGCCGTCCGTGTCGCCGTCCGCGTCGGCGTTCACGTTCCGGTGCGCGTCGGCCGCCTTCAGCGCGAGGTCGGCGAGCCGGCGCTTGAGCAGGGCGCCGACCTCGGTGCCGGTGACCCCGTGGGCCTTGGTGCCGTCGGTCAGCGGGAGGTCGAATCCCTCCGAACGGCCGTGCGCGGCGAAGAAGTAGGTGTGCTTCCCATCCCACGGCACCTGCTGCGGCACTCCGGTCGCGAAGCCGTCGGTGGAGCGCGGCACGAAGCTCGTGACCTCGCTCAGCCCGGGGTACAGCGTCGACCGCTTCGCCCAGTCGGCCTCGTCGAAGAGCGCCTGCCCGGTCTCCCGGCCGGTGGCGTCGGTGATGGTGTGGGTGAGCAGCAGCTCGTCGGGGACGGTCCGTCCGTCCGCCAGGCGCACACCGCCGGAGGCCGGCCCGGTCTCCTCGGTGAGGTCCGTGGCGGGCTCGTCGCCGGCGCGCCGGGGCGGCGGCACGGCGGCCGTGTTGTCCGTCTCGTCGGACGCCGACTCGCGGGCCCTGAGGCGGACGTACGTGACGCCGTCCTCCGTCCGCGTCAGCGTGCGCTCGGTGACCCGCATCCGGGCCCCGGGCAGGAAGAGGACCTCTTCCTCCTCCATGTGCGAGGAGAACGGCGCGATGTCGCGGCCGTTGAGGCCGGTCGCCTCCAGCTCCAGCAGGACCCGGTACTCGTCCTGGCCGTCGTACTTCTTCATGAAGCCCAACGAGGTGCTCTCGTTGCTGCTGAAGCTCGCGAACGTCCGGTGCAGGATGACGTCGCCGCCGTACTCGGGCCCGGCGGGCCGGCCGGTCGGCCGCATCGGGTCCTCCAGGGTGCCGTCGCCGCGGAACAGCGTCCCCCTCGCCGCGGGCAGCAGCCGCAGCGCGTCCGCCAGCAGGTGGCTGTGCAGCTGCATCTCCCGCTGGATGCCCGCCAGTTGCTCGGCGGTCAGGGAGTCGGCGAGACTCCACGGTTCGGTCCTCGCCCGCATGCCCTCGTGCAGCTCGGGGATCCCGGTGATCGAGCCGGGCAGCGCGGTGCCCGGGTCCCGGTAGTGCTTGGCGATCAGCGCCGCGATCTTCCCGCGGAGCGCGGGGACGGCGCCGGGACCCGGGTTCTTGAGCAGCACGTTGATCAGCGAGTAGGCCGGGCCGGTGTAGGTGTAGAGCGCCACGAAGTGCGCGGGGCCCAGCAGGTCGGTCACGTCCGTCGCCCTCGCGACGCCGTTGCGGGCCATCCACTGCAGGTACGGGGGCGCCCCGAGTCCCTCGTCCGGGTTGGTCTCGGTCAGCGACTCCCAGCGCCGCCGCGTCTCCTCCAGGACCGTGTCGTTCACCTCCTTCGAGGTGAGGGCCCACTCCAGGTAGGTGCGCTCGTGCGGCAGTCCGGCCGTCAGCTCCGCCGGTGCCGGGTGCTCGAAGGCCGGCCTGACCGGCCCGTCCCAGCCCTCCACCGGCGGGCGCAGCTCCGCCGGCGGGACGCCGGGCACGTTCCGGTACAGCTCGGCGCCGTCGGTGTACCGGTGGCCGGGGAAGGCACCGGCGAGCCGCATGCCCGCCACCACCTCGTGCAGCGAGTGCTCCCCGCCCGTCAGCAGCCAGCCGTACAGCGCCCGGGCGAACAGGTCGTGGTCGCCCTGCCCGAGGAGCCGGTACGCCTGCATGGCCTCGGCCGCGACCCGGGAGGCCGCGCCGTCCACCGTCCTGATCCCCGGCTCCCGCAGGTCCGCCTGCCGGACGGCGTCGGCCCGCAGGGCCGCGGAATCGTCGAGCCGGAACCGCTCGTCGCGGGCCAGCCGGTGGAACTCCCGCATCACCTCGTGCAGGCTCCCGCCGGTGACGAGGTGGGCGGTGCCCTCCGCCCCGGTGGCCTCGGCGATCCGGCGCAGCGCCGCACGGGCCCGGTCGACCACCCGGGGGTCGCCCGCCGTCCACGCTCCGAGCTCCCGGTCGAAGGCCTCCGCGTGGTGCCGGTACCGCGGCTCGTCGAAGACCGTGTGCCGTACGACCGCTGCCGTGGGCGGCGGCTGGGCACCGGGGAGCACGACGGGCGGGGAGCCGTCGCCGGGGTGGAGCTGCTGGTCGAGCGGCGTGGCGGGGTCGAGCGGCGTGTCGACGCCGAACTTCACCGCTCCGTCGATCCCGCCGTGGACGTCGCCCCGGTCGGCCTCCGGGTACGCCGCCCTGCCGTCGTCGTTCAGGTAGGCACCGAGGTCCACGGTCCCGTCCTGGGCGATGCGCTGCCAGTTGCCGCCGCGGACGATCACCGGACGGCCGTGCGCGTCCATCCCAACGCCGGAGGTGACCACCAGGTGGCCCCGGCCGCCGCCCGCCGCGCCGCCCGCCGCGCCGGCCGCGGGAGCCGGCGGGACGAACCAGACCTGGCCGTCGGCGGCGTAGGCCACGGCCTTGGGCAGCCGGGCCCACACGTGCTCCATGACCTCGCGCACGTACTCGCGGTCCGGCCGGACGTTGAGGTCGCAGGCGACGAAGCGCACCGGCTTCTCGCCGTCCCAGCCGTCCTCCTCGTAGAGCTTGAGCAGCCCGCCCGCGACGTCCGCCGGGGCGACCATGACATGGCCCATCACGGGCACGCCGTCGGCGGTGTGCATGGCCAGGGTGAGGTAGTCGTTCGCGTGCGGGAGGTTCGGGAAGACCGACTCGGTGAGCGTCCGCCAGTCGGCGTGCCGGTCGCCGACCCAGTACAGCGCCTGGGACTCCAGCACGGTCAGCTCGGGGGCGGGTTCGTACCCGGGGTCGCGCCAGCGCTGCTCGACCTCGGTGACGGCCACCGCGCGGCCGGGGCGCTTGAGCTTGTCGACCACGTCGACCAGGGTCCTCAGGTCACCCGCGTCGACCTCGCCGCCGCCGTCGCCCTTCAGCGTCCGGACGTAGTCGACCAGGTCCGCCCTGGTCACCTGCTGGTCGGCCGGCAGGTGCAGGGCCTCGCGGACGAGGTCGGCGGTGCGGCGCAGCCTGGTGAGGTGCGCCAGGGTGATCCGCTCGGTGCCCTGCTGCAGTTCCTGGGCGAGCTTGGCGGTGCGCCAGGCGTTCATGCTCGCCTCGCGGCGGGCCGCCTCCCCCGCGACCAGGTCGGTGACCCGGTCGGCGAGCGGGCGCCCGTGGTCCGCTCCGATGTACTCGGCCAGTGGCCACAGGTCGTCGTGGGTGCGCAGCTCGGGGACGTTGGCGAGCCCGGCCAGGGCCTCGTGCAGCCGCTGGTCCGCGTCGCTCGCCTTCGGGAACGGCGAGGGCGTGGTCCGCTCGGTGGCCTCGATCTGCACGTACGGCTCCCGCAGCGGGGACTGGAGGAGTTGCCGCCCGCCGAGGTCGAAGGTGCTGCCGGGCCGGATCAGGACCTCGGCCTCGCCCTGCTTGTCCGAGAACGGCTGGATGTCGAAGGCGCTGCCGCCGCCGCGCACCGAGAAGTGCAGCAGGGCGCGGTAGGTGAGCGGGAGTTCCGTGCGGGTCTGCATGAACATCATCGCCGTCTGACGGTCCATGCTGGTGCTCACGAAGTCGGGGTTGCGGAAGGTCTCTCCCCCGTAGGAGGGCGACAGCCGCCTGCCGACCGGTCCCGGCAGGCCCAGGACCCGGTCTCCGCGCCAGAGCTCGCCGGAGTACGGGGGGAGCTTGGCGAGCGACTCGGAGATCAGTTCCGCGTGTGCGATCAGCTCCCGCTCGATCTGCGGGAGCCGCTCCTTCACGGCGCTCTTCAGGGCCTTCCAGTCGTCGGCGGTGCGGTTGCGGGGCAGCTTGGTGAGCAGTGGTGCGAGCACCTGGTCGTGCTTGAGGATCGACGGCAGACGGGCCGGGTCCGGTGTGCGCAGCAGCCCCGTGATCTGGACCTCCAGGGCCCGCTGCCGGGTGAGCGGACCGAACCTCAGGGCCACGTTGATCAGCGCGTAGGCGGGGCCGGTGTAGACGGCCAGCGCGTCGAAGTGCGCGGGGGTCAGCCGGTCGAGCACCTCCCGCGCGCTCAGCGGGTTGCGGCCCAGCCACTCGGCCACGACCCGCGAGGCCCGGGTCGGGTCGTTCGCGGCCAGCGTGAACCCGTCGCGGTTGCGCTGCGCGTTCTCCACCACGTCGTCCCGCCAGCCGCCGTCGGCGCGCGGCTTGTGGAGCAGGTCGTGGTAGGCCGCCTCGTGGGGCAGCATGCCGTCCTCGCCCAGCAGCGCGCGCACCTGCTGCTGCGGGATGCCCGGGATGTGCTGGTACAGCGTCGAGACGTCGTCCAGCGCGTTCGGCGGGAGCGGGGGCAGTTCGTCCAGCAGCTGCGCGCCCTTGAGGATCTCGTACAGCGAGTGGTCGCCCAGCGGCAGCATCCAGCCGGTGAGGGCCAGCAGCATGTCCTGCGGTGCGCTGTCCACGACCTTGAGCAGTCGGAAGGCGTTCAGCATCTTCGCCGTGGTGGCCGAGATGCCGGTGCTGAGCGGCATGCCCTTGTCGCGGTGGGCCTCGCCGTACCAGGCGGACTTCTCGTTGAGCATGTAGTGCGCCCGGCCGGGCTTCCACGTCAGCGCCTCCCCGTCGCCGACGCCCTGCTGGTACGCCAGTTCCCGGGGGCTCAGCGGCATGCCGCGGTCCTGGAGGCCCTGCGCCGTCAGGTCGTTCGGCGGCACCGGCTCACGGGCCTGGCGGGCCTTCAGGCTGGCCAGGTACTCGGCACCGGCCTTGAGCGGTTCCGCGCCCTGCTTGATGACGGTGCCGGTGCCGAAGTGGTCCTTGGCGAACATGGTGTTGAGGCCGGGCAGGATCTCCAGCACGGAGCGGGTCCCGCTCCGGAGGAAGTCCTGCTGGGCCGCCAGCTCGCGCAGGTCCAGCCCCATCGCCTCGGCCGTCGCCGTGGGGTCGGGGGACTCCAGCATCCGCTGGAGCACCTGCTTGAGGCCGAACGGGGAGTCCTTGACGTAGGCCGCGTTGTAGAACGCGGTCAGCAGTTCCCGGGTGTTGCCGGTCCGCATCATGGTGCGGAACTCCGCCAGGCCGAGCTGTTCGCCGACCTGCCCGGCGGAACCCTCCTCCGGCTTCCTGTCGGTGTTGAGGAAGACCTGGTAGAGCTCCCCCTCCGGGGTCTCGGGGTGGGCGGCCCGCAGGGCGTCGTAGAGCCGCTGGACGGCGTTGCGGGCCGCGGCCTGCGCCTGGGGGTGCGCGAAGGCGTAGGCACCCAGCCGCGCCTCGAACTCCTCGGCGCGCCGCCGGTGTTCCGGGGTCGCGTGGAGCGCCTGCTTGGGGACGCCGAGGGGCTGGAGGTCCCGCTGGTCGACGACCGGGTGCTGCGCCGTGGCCTCGGCGAGCGGCTGCGGGTCGTGCAGCTGCGGGCCGTGGACCTCGACGACCTCCACGACCGGCCCGTGGGCCGGCGGCGGGGCGTGCTCCGGCGGCGGGGCGTGGACGCCCGCCCCGTTGTCGACGGTCGGGGTGTGCGCCCCGGCGCCCTCCACGGGCAGCCTCAGGTGGAGCCACTGCCCGCCCGCCTCCAGCCGGGGCCGGCCCGAGGCGTCCCAGCCGACCCGCGAGCCGACCACCAGGTGGGTGCGGCCCTGGTCCTGGACCACCCAGAGCTTGCCGTTCCCTACGTACGCCTGCAGCTCCACGCCGGGAAGCCGCTCGCGCAGGGACCGCAGCACCTGGGTGACATACTCCTGGGCGTCGCAGGCGACGAACCGCAGCGGGCGGCCGTCCCACTCGCCGGTGGCGTGGAGCTCCGCCAGCGACTGGGCCAGGTCGTCCGGGTGCAGGGGCCAGCCGTTCCAGCCCGGCGCTCCGTTCTCCGTGACGGCGTGGTAGGCGATGGTGAAGTAGCGCGGGTCCTCCTCGATCGACCGTACGCTCCGCTCCAGGTTCTCGTGCGTGGCGTGGTCGGCGAGCGGGTCCCGCAGGACGCGGACGCCGCCCTCGTGGTGCGGGGTCAGGGCGCGTGCCACCTGGATTCCGACCTGGCGCCGCGGCACGGTCAGGCCGTCCGGGTGCTCGGGCGTGAACTGCGTCCAGTGGTCCGCGGGCGAGACGCCGGCCTTGGTGTCGGCGTGCGGGATCTCCAGCTCGACGGGCAGCAGCCCGGACAGCGACCGGTTGTCGCCGGAGCCCTGGTCGGCGGGGTCGCCGCCCTTGTGGAAGGTCAGTTCGAGCTGGATGTAGCCCGTGTAGCGGGCCATCGGGGTGTTCGCCTTGGCGTTGGCCACGTACCGGCCGCCGGCGTCCGTGACGGTGCCCGTCCGCCCGCGGTAGGCGCCTCCGAACAGCAGCGAACCGGTGCCCTCGACCAGGGCCCCGAGGTCGGCCTGGGCGCCGACCTGGCCGCGGAGGTTCCACTGCCGGCCGGTCAGCTGCGTGCTCCGGTTGCCGCCGCCCGACTCGTTCGCCGGGCTCAGCGCGGCCCCGGTGCTGTCGCCGTGGTGCTCCAGCTGGACGAGGGAGGCCTTGACCGTCACCTCCGCGTCGTCGACGAACCAGCGCCGGCCGGAGGAGGGGGTGCCGATCGCCCGCTGCGGGCCGATCGCGGCGCCGGCTCCCGGGTGGGCGCCGACCGCCGGGGCCAGCAGGGAGGAGAGCTGGGCGTGGCTCAGGCCCGCGGTGACGACGGGCTCCAGCCGCTTCCAGGTGCCCCCGCCGAAGAAGCGCGGCCCCTCGGTCCGCAGGAGGCTCCGCAGGCCCGCGGTGTCGCCGACCCAGCGCAGCACGTCCCCCGGGCGCAGGCCCGAGGTGAAGACCTCCGCCGGCGGCACCCGCAGATCGCGCGGGAGGGAGGGGCCGCGCCGCTGCCCGGGCCCGGTGGGGTCCGCGGTGGCGCGGTCCGTCTCGGTCAGCACGTCGGCGTGGATGACGGCCTCCGCGACGGTCCGGCGCAACCGCCACTGCGGGACGAGCGCGTTCCCGGCCTCGGCCAGGCTGCGGACGACCCCCCGCGTCCCGGAACCGCCGGGTTCGGGGACGGTCGGCACCGGCCGGGCGTCCAGGGGCAGCGGAACCGCGGGACGCCGCTCCATCACCACCGACAGCCGGATCGTGGCCCGGTGCGCCTCGGCGGCGAGCTTGGTCTTGACGGCCGTTCCGGTCACCAGGACGTCCCGGCCGTACTCCAGTGCGTCCGTGCGCCGGGTGTGGGTGACGCCGCCGCCGATCACGGCGGACACGCCCGTGCCCACGGTCCCGAGCACGGTGAGCCCGAGCGAGTCGGCGTGCCCGCTGCCGGAGTTGGTGCCGGCCTCGGAGCTGGTGAAGGCGGTCTGGGCGCTGGCACCGATGTTGAACTCGACCTGGGGCGCGTCGCCGGACTTGGTCATCCGGTCCACCGAGGCGGTGATCCGCACCGTGCTGCGGCCGTGCGTCAGGACGATCTCGTGGCCCGACGTCATGGGCTTCAGCAGCGGGTGCAGCCTGTCGAAGTCGAGGGCGTCGAGGAGCCGGGTCCGCATCCCCTCCCAGTCCCGGCCGAGCACCGCCCGGCCCTTCGGCGCCAGCTCGGCGACCACGTCGGCCACCGCCCGCGGCCCGGTGCGCACCGTTCCGTCCCCGGCCTCCAGGTGGACCCGGGTGACGATGTCCGAGGAGCCGAGCCGCTTGTCCGGGAGCTGCAGGACCGCCGGGTTGTCGTCGGCCGGGGGCCGGACCACCTCGCGGTGCGGGGCGGCCACCAGGACGGGCGCCTCCGCGGTCGCCTCGGCCAGCGACCGCTGGAGCATTCCCGGCACGAACCGGACCGTGAACACGGCGTCCCCGTCGAACAGTTCGGCGGTCTCCACGCTCTTGCCGCGGCTTCCGGTGCCGCCGGTGCGCTCGATGGTGAGGCCGCGCGCGCTGTCCCGGGTGTGGGCGTACTCGCCGGTGACGCTCACGTGCGGGACGGTGCCCTTGAGGGAGACCCCGCCCCGCCAGCGGCTGAGCCGGTCCCAGCTGTAGCCGACGACGGTGCGCTGCTGGCTCCCGAGCTCGAACTCGAAGCCGTCCACCGTCCGCCGGTGCCGCAGGGCCAGCGGGGCGACGGTGACCTCCACCGTCCCCTTCCAGTTGCCGGTGTCCACCGCCACCTTGAGGCTGCCGCCCCGGCTGAGCCGGGACAGCGAGGCGGTCAGGCCGGCCGTGTCCAGCCGGGCGGCGAGCCGGGCCGACGCGTGGACGGAGACCGGGCCGGCCGTCCCGAGGACGCGGTGGACCTCCTCCAGGACGGACGGGCCGCGCCGGCCGACGCTGAGCACCACGTCGGAGTGGCCGAGCTTGTCGGGGACGCTCAGGTGCTCGGGGGCCTGCCCCGCGGGCTGCGGCTGCGGGGCAGGCGGGTCGGCGGGCGGGGGCACCGCTTCGTCGAAGGGGTTGGCGATGACCCGGTCGGGCCGTTCCCGGGGCTCGGTGTGCGCCTGCTCCATGCTCAACGCGGCGTCCAGCGCGACCGGTTCGCCGTGCGGCCTGCCGTTCAGCGTCAGCCGGAGCTCGAACGTCGCGTCGTACAGCACCTGGGCGCTGCGGTACTTGCCGTTCGCGTAGCTCTTGGCCGAGGCGCCGCCCCGCCAGCCGTCCCGGTCGCGCACCTCGTGCTGGACCGTGGCGGTGCCCTGGAGGGTGTCCGTGAACGGCTTGCCGTTCCCGTCCAGCACGTTCTCGCGGGTGTGCACCGGCCCCTTGCCGAAGGCCTGGGCCGAGACGTTCCTGCTGTCGGAGTTCAGCAGCCGCTTCGACTCGAAGGTGGTGCTCTCCCGGACGGGGTTGAGGTCCGCCGACTCCTGCTCCCGCCGGTACGTCAGCGAGGTGACGTGCGCGGTGACGCCGATGCCGAGCTTGCTCAGCGGGCCGAGCGTGACGGCGGGGCCGCGCAGCGGGACCTCGTGGGTCATGCCCACCAGGTGGGCGCCGACGGCCGCCTGCGAGAACGCCCGCAGGACGTCCTCCCTGACCCCGCGCCACGTCTTCGCCCCCAGTTGGGCAAGGCCGATCTCGTCCAGCCGGGCGTGCAGCGGTGCGACGCTGTGCACGTCACGGACGACCGTGGTCACGGGCAGGCCGGTGTAGGCGGCCGAGCCGTGCCAGATCCCGGTCGGCGGGTGCGGGACCAGGGTGCCGGGGGGCAGCGGCGCGTGGTCCGGGTGCGGGGCCGGGTTCTCCTGGCCCGGAGTCGGCGGGGAGGTCTCCGCCCGGTCGACGACCACCCGGAAGCCGAGCCCGGCGTCGACGGAACGGGCCGGGCCGGGCCGCCGGGTGCCGAAGGGGCCGAACTCGACCTGGATCCGCGCCTCGCCCTCGAACACCACCGCCGCCGTCTTCACCTTGGTGCCCAGCGACAGTTCGTCGCCGCCACCGTTCAGCACCACCCGGTCCCGGCCGGTCCCGGCGCCGGCACCGGCGCCTCCGCCGCCGTTCTTGGCCGACCCGGTCGCGCTGAGCGGCAGCGGGAACTGCCAGCCGGTGCTCGTGGTGTCCTGCTGGACGTGCGAGCGGGACGTTCCGGTGGCGATGTTGAACTCGGTGGCCGGCAGCTCCGCGGTCTGCCCGATCGTGTGGATCCGGGCGTTCTTCAGGGTGATGACGGCCTTGGGGCCGACGAGGCCGTCCACCTCGACGGTCAGGGTCTCGCCCGACATCAGCGCCTTGAGGTCCTGGTGCAGCGCGCCCAGGTCGACCTCGTCCAGCAGCTTGGCCTTCAACGCGGGCCAGGCGCTGCCGAAGTGCTCCCGCGCCTGGGTCTCGAAGCCCGCGACGAACTCGGCGATGCCCTTGCCGCCGGCACCGGAAGCGTTCAGGTCGGGGAGCTGGATGCCCTCGGGCCCTTCGACCGGCTCCGGCCGGTGCCGCAGTGCCCACACGTCCGTCACGATGTGCGAGCCGGACAGCCGCCCGCCCGGGCCCGCCCCGGGCGGCGGGAGGAGCGGAAGGTCGACCGGCCCCGGAGCACCGGTCTCCCGGAGCGGAACGGCGACCTGGGCCCGCACGTCCACCGGTCCGATCGGTCGCGGGACGGCTTCCGGGGACACGTCGGTGCCGCGGTGGGTGAGGTCGAGGAACCGCGCCGACAGGTGGAAGACGGTGTCGAACAGCGCGGCGGTCTCCGAGGTCTTGCCGCGGGCCACCGTCCGGCTCGCCTGGGCGTCGGTCGTCCCGTGCTGCCGGCCGTACCGGTAGCCGACGGTCTCGGTGAGGTCGGCCGGCTTGCCGAACTTGAACTTCGCCTGGCCGCCCACGTTCCCCTGGAGCAGCCGGTCCCCGGTCACGCCGACCGAGGTCTGCCGCTCCGAACCGTACTCGAACTCGAAGTTGTCGGCGGCCCTGAGGAAGGTGCTGTTCCCGAGGTCGGCCCCGACCCGGACGGTGCCGGTCCAGGAGCCCGCCGAGAACGGCACGTCCCACACCTCGCCCCGGGACAGCGCCGTGAGCTTCGCCTGCAGGGTCTCCGCGCCGAACAGGCTCTCGGCGAGCGTCCTGGCCGCCGGCTCCTCACCGTGCAGCACCGCGGCGAACCGGCGGGTGAAGTGGTCGAGGAGCTGGGTGCGGGTGCTGCCGAGCCCGATCAGTACGTCCGAGGCCGCCAGGCCGTGCTCGTCGATCCGCGACGGACGGGCGGGCAGCTCCGGGCCGACGACGGTGCGCACGACACCGTTCAGGTCGGTGACGGTGTCACCCGGCTGCAGGACCTCCACGGGAGCGTGCTGCCCCTGGTCGTGCTGCTCGACGACCGTCTCGTCCACCGGCGCCACGGATTCCATGAACTCCCGGAACCCGGTGAACAGCTCCTCCTCGCTCGGCCGGACGACCGTCGCGCTCTCCCGCGTCGCGGAGTCCATGAACTCCCGGAAGCGGCCGAACAGGTCCTCCTCGTCCAGTCGGGCGACGGTCCTGCGTTCGCGGACCGCGGAGTCCATGAACTCCCGGAACCCGGTGAACAGCTGCTCCTCGGCCTCGGTCCGGCCGACCTGGTTGGCCGGCTCCGGGTGGTCCGCCCGCGGGTCCGTCCCGAAGAGGCGCTCCAGCAGCGGCACCAGCTCGGGCACGTTCTCCCGCACCCACGGCGCACCGTTGTTGCGCGGCGCCCCGGTCGACGGGTCACTGCCGTGGTTGTGCCCGAAGTACGCCGTCACCAGCTGCGCGAAGAACTCGTGCTCGTCGCGCGCCGAGTAGTTCCCGACCCGCTCGCCGTTCCCGTCCCGCAGACCGCCGTCCGGCCAGGCCGTCACGGGCTCCGCGCCGAACAGCTCCGCCAGCGCGTCGGAGACGCTCCGGTCCCGGAAGGCCTGCCCGACCAGCTCCCGCTGCGCCTCGGTCAGACCGAACTCGTGGATCGCGTGCGCGAGTTCGTGCGCCGACGTGGAGTACCCCTCGGCGTACGCCGGATGCTGCCCCACCGGCGTCCGCGCACCGAGCAGGTTCTCCTCCGTGATCAGCACGGTCCCGTGCCCGCTGGAGCCCCGCACCACCGACCAGTCACGCCCGTCACCCGTGCCGTGCCCGGACGCCGCGAAGCCCGGGACCTCCGTCATCGGCACGTCACGCGGCACCACCCCGACCCGCAGGCCCGCCGCCACCAGCCGCTCCGCGACCTCCTTGTTCGCCAGCATCCGCGCCACCAGGTCCTCGGCCGTCCGGCGCGCCGCGACCGGCTGATGCGTCCGGGGGTCGACGTCGACGAGCAGCCTCGCCGCCGCCTGCGCGAAGTCCTCCGGCCCCAGCTCGTCCCGCAGACCCGCCATGAAGGCCTCGTCCGCCGCGAGTTCGCGCCGGTCCTCCGACGAGAGGTGCTCCAGCACCTGCACCCACTCGTGCAGCGGCCCCGGCACCGGCATCTCCCCGCCGCCCAGGCCCACCGGCGGCCGGCCCACGACGACCTGCCCCTCCTGCCCGGACGGCCCGGTCGACGCCGGCGGCGGCAGCGTCGCCGACGGCGGGGACGGCGGCTGCTGCATCGCCGTGTCCGTCGGCGACGGCGGCCGCGTCACCGTGCCGGGCGGCGGCGGAATGGGGGCCGGTCCGGTGAGCCGCAGGTCCGAGGAGAGTTCCGTGGCGACCTGGTCGGCGGGAACCCCCGAGTAACCGGCCGGCATCTCGATGACCACGGGCACCATCTGCACGCTGCTGCCGCTCTGTCCCGCATCGGACTTGACCATCATCCACGTACCACCCGTGGCGACCACCGGGAAGCCGTGGGAGTCGTAGCCGGTCGAGGTCGAAGCGACGAAGGTCCGGCCGCCCCCGGGAGGCAAGGGATCGCCGATGTGCCGACCGGGGAACGGCACGAACCAGAGGTCCTCCTTGGGTGCCCGAATGGTGACGTGCACGTCCCTCATGGAGAGGTACACGTGGAGTGTGGCCAGGTACACGCCGGCCTGCGTCGCACCGAGGCGGGGGACGGCGAGCTCGATGTCCCCCGTCCCGCTCCAGTACCCGTGCTTCTTGAGATCCGCGATCAGGCGGGCCATCTCCCAGGAGGTGACCTGGTGCCCGTCGACCGTCGGGAAACCGTCCGCATCGGCGCGGCCCACGATCTCGAACGTCCTGGACGAGCTCTCGACGTACCCGAACTCCGGCAGCACCGTGCCGTCCAGCACCCAGCCGTGGAACCCGCCCGAGGTATCCGTGAGCGGCCGGCCCTGCTGGACCCAGTCGTCGCCCGGCAGTCGGTGCACGACCGGACCGGACACCGGCGGCAAGGTCGGCGGCACCTGAGCGCCCGGTCCCGTCTGCTGCCCCGCCGCGGCGTTCCCGTCCACCTCCGGCGATCCGTGCGCGGTGTTCCCGCCGTCCTCCAGCAGGTCGTCCAGCTCGATGATCCTTCCCTCGGACTCCTGCCCCGGCCCGTGCACCGGTTGGTCGTCGGCCGGGTCCGGATCGAGGTGCGTCTCCCAGGAGGTGACCTCGGTGCCGAGCCCGACGGTGTGCGGTGCCGGGCCCACGAGCGGCAGCCCTTCGCCGTTGCTCACCCTGAACTCGGTCTTCTCGTCGGCGAAGTACGGCCCGAGCTTCTCCGGCCGGCTCCCGTGCTCCAGCCAGACCCAGTTTCCGGGACCGGCGTACACCCGCTCCCCGGCGACGGACAGGCCGACCTTCTCGGCGACGAGGAGGTGCGTGGTGCCGAGCGGCGAGGCGGTGATCCAGACGTTTCCCGCCGCCGCGAGCGCGAGGATCCTCCGGTCCATCCGCCACAGGTGGTTCAGCATCTGATCGGCGTACGACCGGTGGGCGTCCGACGCCAGGTCGGTGGCCAGCAGGCGCAGGGGCCGGCGGACGTCCCAGCTGCCGTCCTCCACCAGCTTGAACAGGGCATGCGCGGCCTCGGCCGGGGTGAGGGCGGTGCCGTGCAGAGCGGGGCGCCCGCCGACGGTGTCCAGCACCACGGTGAGGAAGTCGCCCCGGAACTGCAGCGTGGTCAGGAGCGGCACCAGGGCGTCGTGCTCCGCGGGCCGGTCCCCCAGCAGGTACAGGCCCGCTTCGCCCGGGACCGCCGGCTCCGCGTCGGCCCGCCCGACGGCCTCCCAGGCCGTCCGCAGGGCGGCCACGGCCGAGGCGTGGTCGGTGTACTCCACGTCCTGTGCGACCGCCAGGATCCGGCGCAGGTCGTGGTCGCCCGTTCCGGTCCTGCCGGTCACCTGTCCGGTGAACCGCTGCAGGTCGTCCTGGGTGATCCGGTGGTCCGGGGACAGACCGAGTTCGGTGCGGGCCAGGGTGGCGACCAGGGACGCACCCGTGAGCTCGGCGAGGGTGTGCCCGACGGCGTCGTGCAGGGTGGCGGTGATCCGCGCGGCGTCCCACAGGTGCTCGGTCGCCCGGCGGACCAGGACGTCGTCCGGAGCGTCCGCCTGGGCCCGGCGCGCGTCCGGCAGCCCGACGTGGGCACCCGCGGCCTTGGCCAGCTGCCAGAGGTCCCGGTGGAACCGCGCCTCGGACGTGTTCGCCAGGCCGGCCAGCTGGGACCTGAGCTTCTCGTGGAGCCGCTGGGGCCACTGCGGCGAGTCGTTCTGCCACTCGAACGGCCGCGCGGATCCGTTCTCCATGTAGTCGATCCGCTCGTACGGTCCGGTGCTCGCGCTGCCGGTGCCGCTGCCCGTGACCGTGAGGACCGCACCGGGCTTCATCAGGATCTCCCGCTCCCCGTCCCGGTAGCGGGAGAAGGGCGTGATGTCGACACCGCTGTCGCCCGCCAGGCGGATCCGGGCCAGGACCCGGTGGGCCAGTCCGTACTGGGCGAGCTTCTCGTCGGGCGCCAGGAATTCCTGGGCCGTCTCCTCCAGCCGGCTGGTGCTGAGCAGCCCCGCGCTGCTCTGCTTGTTGCCGGGCCTGGCCGCCGTGAACACGCTCTCCGGACCGTCCAGGCGGCCCAGCCCCCACTCTCCCCGGTACACGACCCCGGTCACCGCCGGCAGCCGGTCCAACGCCTCGATGATCATCTCGGCGTGGATCCGCAGCTCCTTCTCGATCTCGGGCAACAGTTCCCTGGCCATCCGGGAGAGTTCCGCGGTGTGCTCGGGCGTCCGGTGCTTCGGCCCGGGAGTGGCGATGAGCCCGCCGAGCACCGGGTGCTCCAGGAGCATCGACGGCACCGCCTCGACCTTCCCGGCCAGCAGGGCGTCGATCTGCTTGGCCAGCGCGGTGTGCAGCAACGGTCCGTCGTACTTCAACAGCGCGTTGATCAGCGGGTACGCCTTCCCGGTGTAGATGTTGAGCGCCTCGACGTGGGCCACGCTCAGCCGCGCGCCGAGTTGCTCCCGCGTCAGCCCGTTGTCGGCCAGCCACTCCCGCTCGAACGGGTACGGCACCTTCCCCGGCTCGACCATCCGCTGCCACACCCGGCGCACGGATTCCAGGCCCTCCTCCTCGAAACCGCCGTTGCGGCGGGAGCGGCTCGCCAGGGCGTGGTACACCGACTCGTGCGGGAGCATCCCGAGCTCCCGGCGCAGAGTGCCCTCGGGCAGGCCCGGAACGTGCCGGTACATCGCGGCGGCCTCGGTCAACAGGTGCGACGGTACCGGCGGGAGCTCCCCGGCGAGTTCGGCGCCCTTGAGGATCTCGTAGAGCGAGTGGTCGCCCAGCGGCAGCATCCAGCCGACCAGCGCGAGCAGCATGTCCTCTGCCGCAACGTCCGGGACCTTGAGCGCGCGGAACGCGCCGAGCATCTTCGCCGTCGTCGCCGAGACGCCGGTGCTGAGCTGCATTCCCTTGGTGTTCCGGGCCTCGCCGTACCACTTGGAGGCCGTGTTGACGTCGTGCTTGAAGTTGCCGGGCTCCCACTGGAGGGCCTGGGAGGGGTCGGCGCCCTGGAACGTCTTCTCCCGGGGGCTCAGCGGCATCCGGAGCTCGATGAGCTTGCGGTCCAGCTCGAGCGGATTCGTCTCGGTCCGCGGCGTGCGGGCATCGGAGCTGGCCCGGAACTCCCGCTGCAGTGCCAGCGGGGCCCGGTGCGCGACCGCACCGGTGGCGAAGTAGTCCTTGTCGAAGTAGCCGGCCCCGCCGGTCAGCGCGTGCGAGACCTTCCGGGTGGAGCTGTTGAGGTAGTCCAGCTGCTGCGGCACCCGGGTACTGTCCAGTCCCAGCTCACGCAGCCGGGCGGCCGGATTCCCGTGCTCGGCCAGGCCGGTCAGCAGCTGCTTGAGACCGTACGAGCCGGGTGGCTGCGTGGCGTCGTGGGCGTAGGCGGCGTTGAAGAAGGCCGTCATCAGCTCGCGGAGGTTGCCCGTCGCCAGCAGCTCGTGGAACTCGTCCCGGGTGAGGTGCTCGCCGACCTGCCCGGCCGAGGTCAGGTCCTTGCTCAGGAAGACCCGGTAGACCTGCTCGCCGGTCGGGTCGCCGTGCGCCGACTTCAGCGCCTCGTACAGCCGGTACGCGCTCCCCCGGGCCGCTTGCAGCGCCCGTTCGTCCCGGTAGGCGAGCAGGCCGACGGACCTCTCGAAGTTCTGCGCGACGGTCTCGTACTCCGGTGCGTTGTACAGGTGCTTGCGGCCCGCGCCGAACTCGTGTGCCTGCGGGTCCGGCGCGACGATCCGGTGCTCGTGCGTGGCGGTCAGCGGTGCGGACCCGCCGTCCTGGTGGGCCGGCAGCTCGGTGGCCACCACCTGGGCGTGCTCGTCCGGGGCGTGCTCCGCCGGGGTGTGCTCGGCCGGGGCGGTGAGCCGGACCCAGTGGCCGCCCGGCTCGACGCGCGGGAGCCCGGCGCTGTCGAAGCCGACGTCGCGGGTGACGACCAGCCGGCGCGAACCGTCGCCCGCGACGCGGTCGGGCACCAGCCACAGGGTGCCGCCCGGGGCGTCCACCTCGACCTTCAGCGCCGGTCGCTGCTCGCGCAGCGCGGCGACGAAACGGCCCGCGTACGAGTCCGCGCCGCCGCGGCCGACGTCGCAGCCGGCCAGGCGCAGCGGCCGGCCGTCCCACACGCCCCGGTCGTACAGGTCGAGCGCGGTCCGGGCCAACTCGCGGGGCGGTACGGGCTTTCCGTCGACATGCGGCGCGCCGTCCGGTCCCTTGCCGTGGAAGACCAGGGTGAAGTGGGACGGGTCGGAGGGGAAGTGGGCGAGCGCCTCGTCGGTGGCGCGCGGGTCGGAGCCGCGGTCGGCCAGCCAGTGCACGCCGGGGCGGACCTCGGTCGTGGCCGGCGGTCGCTCGTGGAGGGCGCCCGGGGCGCCGGGCTCCGGGGCCGTGGGCACCGGCAGGTCGTGCTCGCCGGGCAGGTCGGCGGTGTCCCGGGCCCGGACGGCACCTCCGCCGTCGGCCCCTCGGTCGTCGGCCCCTCGGTCGTCGGCGCCGCCGTGGTCGCCGCCCGTGGTCCGGATCAGGGCCCCTGCGGCTCCCCCGTCCGGGGAACGGTCGCCGCCCTCCTCGGGCTGTGCCTCCGTCCGGCGGCCGAAGGCGTCCTCGTGTGCGCGCTGGTGGGCCTTCCAGCCGGCCGCGTCGAAGTGGGCGAGCGTCCACAGTTCGCGGTAGTGGGCGATGAAGTCGTCGCCGTACTCGCGCTTGAGGTGGTCGGTCAGGGCCTCGTTGAGGTCGTGGCGCGCCGCGAGCCCGTCGAAGCCCTTGGCGGCCTCGCGCAGGGCGGGGGCGGCCTCCTTCTCGAAGGCGGCGTGCTCGGCCAGTTCCCCGGTGAGCTCGCGACGGCTCTCCTCCCAGTGCTCCTGGCGGCCGGCGAGGTCCTCGTGGGAGCGGAAGGACTCGTCGAAGGCGCGGGCGATCCGGTCGCCGTGGCCCTCCGCCAGGCGCTCGGCGGCGTGCGTGGACAGGCCGTGCTCGCGGGCGACGGCCTGGGCCTCCGCGGTGGCCTGCCGGCGGACGGCGAGGCGGGCGGCCTGGTGGGTGAGCCGGTCGTGCAGGGCGGCGGGGTCGGTGAGCCGGTCGAGGGCGCCGCGGAGCGCGGCCGGCTCGCCGACGCGTTCGGCGGCGGCCCGGTCCGCTTCCGCCGCGAGTTCGCGGAGCACCGTGTCCCTGGCCCGCAGCACGTCGGACTCGCCGGCGCCGAACTTCTCGGCGAACTCCTTGCGCGCGGCGTCCTCGGCCCAGGATTCGGCCGCCTTCTCCGTCTCCGCGACGGCCCGGCGGATCGCCGCCTCGCGGACCGCCTGGACGGCGAACTCGTGCGGCAGCGCCCGGTCGTGCCCGGCCAGGGACCGGGTGAACAGCTCCACGGCCTCGTCGCGGTCCCGGCGCTTGCCGGTCGCCGCGTCGAGCGGGCCGGCCGCCTTCTCGAAGTCGGCGGCGAGGCGGTCGCGCAGCCGGTCCCGGACCGCCTGCATGCTGCTCGACGACAGGTCGGGGCGTTCCGTCACCCCGGCGGCGTCGAGCAGTTCCCGGTCGGCCGGGGAGAGCCGCTCGTACCAGTCGTGGGCGGCCCGCTCGACCCGGTCCTTGGCGAGGGCCAGGGCGTTCGCCCGGTCGGTGTGCAGGGCGAGTTCGTCGCGCGCGTGCTCGGTGAGCCGCTGGAGGGCGTTCCCTGCCCGGGTGTTGGCCTCGGTGGTGAGGCTGTCCGCGTCGGCGTAGATCCGGGCGACCTCCGCCTCCGCCCGCGCCTTGAAGTCCTGCCGGACGAGGTCCACGACGGGGGCGGGGGTGCGGTCGGGGGTGTGGGCGACGCCGGTGTCGCCGTCGGTGATCCGCGGGGCGTTCCAGGCGGCCGCCGCCCGGTCGAAGTGCTGCACCGCCACCCGGACGGCCGCCTCACGGACGGAGGCGACCCGCACCAGGCCGTCGAGGTCGCCGAGGATCCGCTCGCGCTCCCCCGGCCGGGCGGCCAGCTCCTCGTACATCATCGCCCGGGCGCGCTCGTGGACCGCTCCGCGCAGGTTCGCCGGCGCATCCTCCGGGAACCGGCCGGGGGCGTCGAGGGCCTCGTTCAGCAGCCGCTCGGCCTCGTCCTCGCGCCGGTGGCCGCTGCCGTCCGGGTCGGCCCGCAGCTCCTCGGCCGCATCGGTGAGCTTGGCCTCGTACTGGTCCTGGAGGTCGCGCTGGGTCCGGCGCCACTGCTCCGCCCGCTCGCCGTCCGCCTCGGCGCGGATGTGCTCGGGGGCGTCGGTGTAGTGGTAGGAGTCCGGTTCGGTGCCGAAGCGCACGGCGGTGTCCATGGGGCGCAGGTCGCCCTCGGACTGGTGCTGGTACTCCGTCGGCTTCGTCGACGCGGTCGTGGTCACGATCGGCCGGTCGCCGTCGGGCGACTTGGAGTACGTGTGCCATTCGCCGCCGCCGACGACCGCCGGGCGGCCCAGCGAGTCGAAGCCGACCTTGTCCGCGACGATCACGTGGCCGGTGCCGGAGGCCGTCCTCATGGTCGTACCGTCGAACCCGGGCGCCACCCAGACCGGCCCGTTCGCCGCGACGGCCTTCAGGTCGGCGAGCTTCGGGTGCGACCAGACCTCGGCCATCACCTGCCTGATGTAGTTCGGGTGCGCGCTGTCGAGGTTGCAGGAGACGAACTCGATCGTGCGGCGACCGCCCGACAGGTGTCCGAGGCTGTCCAGGCCCACGATCACGGCGGCCAGGTCCGTGGCCGACACGGGCACGCCGCTCTCGTCGGTGTGGATCGCGACGGTGTAGCGGTCGTTCCGGACGGGCAGCAGCGACAGCACGTCCGGCAGGTCGGCGCCCGGCTTGCCGGCGACCCACCCGGGCTGCCGCCCCTCGCCCTCGGGCAGGAAGTTGCCGCGGTCCCACGGGACGTCGCCGGCGCCGCCCGTGCGGAGGTAGTCCAGGCGCTCGTGGACGACCGGCTCGGGCTTCGGCTGTGCGTCGGGCTTCGGCTGCAGGTCGGGCTGTGGCTCCGGCCGGGGCTTCGACGGCCCGTCGGACCCGTCGGACCTGTCGGACCCCTTGGGCTCCTTGGGCTCGTTCGGGTCCTTGGGGTCCTGCGGGCCCTTGGGGTCCTTGGGGTCCTTGGGGTCCTTGGGGTCGTGCGAGTCCTTCGGCTTCGGGTCGAGTTCCTGCCGCTCGCGAGTGCCCTGGTTCCCGCCGTCGTCGTGCTGCCGGGGCGGTGCGGCCGGCTGCTCCGCCGTCATCGGCGCCTCGGCCGACGACTCCGTCCTGGACCGCGTCACGGGCGGGGCGGACCCCTCCGACGTCTGCTCCGCCGTCCTCTGCTCCGCGGTCGTCTGTTCCGCGGTCCTCTGCTCCGCTTCGTGCCTCGGTGCCTGCTCCGGCGTCTCCTTCGGGCCCCCCGTCGTGTTGGCCGGCTTCGGCGCCTCCGGCCTCTCGTTGTTCGAGGAGGACTTGGGCACCTCGGACGACGTCCTCGTCGAGCCGTCCCCGCCGGTCGTCCTCGGACTGCCCGCCGGGGGCTTCGCCGACTTGTCCCCGGCCGGGGCCGCGGAGCCGTCGGAGTCCGTCCTCAGGTTCTCCGGCCGCGAGGCGTCCAGCGGGCCGGTCCCGGGCAGCTTGCCGCCGATTCCCTCGGGGCCGCCGCCCACCGCCCCCGCCCCCTCCGGGCGGGAGACCCACAGGGAGGTCGGGTGGCCCATCAGGGTGGACACCACGGCCAGCGGGAAGCGCGCGTAGTTGGGGAGGTTGATGTCCTCCATCCGCAGTCGCAGCGGGCCGCCGGCGATGTGCCCGAGGTGGCCGAGCGCGCCCATGGCGACGCCGCCGTAGAAGCTCTCGACGCTGACGGTGAACTTGTGGTTCTCGCCGAAGGCCAGGTTGTACGCGCCCTCGGTGACGATGTTCTGGACGCCGCCCTTGAGGTAGTTGCCGACGCCCTCGCCGAACCGGTACAGGAACTGCCCGGCGGTCTGCGGGTGCAGGCCGTCCATCAGGCTCACCGCGCGCCCCGCGAGGTCCTGGGTGGCCTGGATGGTCTCCCGGAGGTGCTGCTGCTCCGCCTGGAGGAACTTCAGGTCCCTCATCCCGCTGTCCAGCGCGCCGCCGCCGAGCTGCTTCAGCTCGTTCTGCATGTGGCCGATCTGCTTGGTGATGCCCTGCAGTTCGGCCCTGAGCGTGCCCGACTCCATCCTTCCGCTGGCCGCGACGAGCGTCGACACCAGCTTGTTGACGGTTCCGAGGTCGATGGCGTAGCGGGCGCCCTGGGTGGCGAGCCGCGAGGCGATCAACCGGCCCGCGGCGTTGGAGAGTTCCTTGTCGATGCCGAGCTCGACGAGCTGCCGCTCGAAGGTCTCCCCCATCTTCTGGGTGAGCTTCTCGACCTTGCTGAGGTGCTCGGCGACGTTCTCGATCCCCTTCTCCCCGGCCTCCTTGCCGAACTTCTCCCCGACCTTGTCCGCGAGCTCCTTGAGGGCGTTGTCCTGGACCTTCTTCTCGGTGTTCTTCGCGACCTCCTTGGCGGTGTTCTTCGCGGCTTCCTTGGCCGTCTTCTTCGCGAGGTCCTTGGCGACGTTCTTCTCGGCCTGCTCGATGGCGGTCTTGAGCGTGAGGCTGCCCTCCTTCCGCATGAGGTTGAGGGCCTCCTTCAACGTGCCGGTCGGGAGGTTCTTCAGCAGGCCCTTGAACTCGGAGCCGGCCAGCGCCTTGAGGTCGGCCTGCAGCCCCTTGCTGACGCCGCGCCCGAAGATCCGCCCGAAGGCCTTGCCGAGGCCGAAGGTGAACAGCTCCAGCGGACCGGTGAGCAGGCCGTTGATCGCGCCCATCTCGATCGACTGGATGAAGGATTCCTTCTCCCACTTGTCCTTGTGGCCCTGGCCGATCTGGATGCCCTGGATGATCCCGTCCATCAGCATGGCGGTGGTGATGGAGAGGAACTCGTGCAGCAGGAGCTGCTTGAACAGCCAGATGAAGACCTGCTTGATCACCGCGCCCGCGGTCTCGTAGGCGACGAAGATCCCCGCGAGCGAGCCGCCGAAGGTGATCGGCGACATGGCGATCGCCCAGGCGATCTGGGCCACCAACTGGATGAGCTGGGCGATGATCATCCACTTGGCGTACTCGACCTGGTTGGCCACCTTGTGGGCGAAGTCGCCGAGCTGCTTGGCCATCTCGCCCGCCGCCGAGACGTAGTCCGTGCCGCCGGTCTCGCCGATCAACTGGCGCATCTGCTCCATGAAGGCGTCGGCCGCCTGGCCCTCGAAGCTCTCGCCGCAGAGCTTGACGAGCTCGACCAGGTAGCCGCGGAGCTCGGGGACCTTCTCGTGGATGGCCAGGTAGTCGTCGCCCGCCGTCCGCAGGTGGTCCTCGTTCGCCTCCGGCCACTTCATGCCGGTCACGATGCTGAAGAACTTCGCCAGGCCCGGCGGCAGCATGATCGACACGGTGGTGCACTCCTGGCAGTGGACGAGCGGGGAGGGGGGTGCCCGGCGGCGGAGGTCCGGCGGACCGGTGGGGCCCGCCCGGGCGCGGGGCGGGCCGGAGGGGCCTCGTCAGGCGTTCTTGGCGTCCTGGTCGGCGTCGTTGAGGATGTTGGAGGTGTTCGTCCCGCCCCTCCCGGCGCTCTCGACCGTCTTCCGCACCTTCTTGAACAGCTCCGTGATCGACGTGGTGGGCTCGTCGACGTTGTCGTGGTACGTCGTGCCGATCTCGTCGTGGCCGGCCGAGTTCTTGTTGTACTCGTTGATCTCCCCGGTCTTGACCTCGAACTCATGGAAGAGGTCGGACAGTTCGGGGTACTTGGAGAACTTGTCGGTCAGGTCCGACAGCGCGGTCAGCTTCGGCTTAGCCACGGAACTCCTCCTGCCGGTCGCGCTTGCGCCGCTCCTCGGCCGCCGCCGCGTCGGCGAACCCGGGCCGCATCTGCCGCAGCGGGGCGAAGAGGTCGTCCAGTTCGGTGCCGCCGGTCATCGAGGCCGCCAGGGTCTCGCCGAGGCCGCTGAACCCGCTCATCGTCTCGGCCACCCGGTCGCCCATGTCGGCCCGCGCGGTGTTGAGCACGTCGATGAGGGCCTTGGACAGCTCGCCCGGGGCCATCGAGCGGTAGGCGGTGGTGTGGAAGGTCAGCGACACCACCTGTCCCTGCGCTCCGACCACGGCGGTGACCAGCCGGTCCTTGGAGGTCACCGAGGCGGTCGCCGTCTCCAGCTCCTTGGCCGCCGCGGCCATCCTGGCCTGCTGTTCCCCCAGCGCGGCCATCGCCTGCTCGATCTGTGCGGTGAACGGGAACTCCACGCCCGCACCTCCCTCTCTTCCCGAGGGTGCGTCCCGGGCCCGGAGGTGTCGGGCCCGGGACGCACCGGTCCATGGGGTCGTACGGTCCTCTCTACGGCTGCGCCCGCCCGCCCGGTTCGACTCCGGCCGCGAGCGCCCCGATCAGCGGCCGATGACCCCCGTCACCGCACCGGAGTCGGTGCCCCAGACCTCCTCGTCCTCGGACAGCCAGGTGGTGCGCTGGCGCTCCTTCTCGCCCTGGCCGCCGGCGGCCCCGGCGCCGGCGCCGGCACCCATCGGCGGCATCATCGGGCCGCTCATGCCGCCGCTGCCGCCCGTGGTCGAGATGCCCCGGCCCATCAGCTGGGACTCCTCGGCGGCGGCCGTCGCGGCCCGTCCCGCGGCGGAGCGGCCGGCCTGCGCCTCGGCGGCGAGTTCGGCGGCCTTGGCCGCGTCGCCCATCACTGCCGACCGGCCGCCGATGCCGATGGTCGGCGGGCCGGACGCGCCGATGCCGCCGATGCCGCCGCGGCCGCCCGAGCCGCCGAACGACTGGCCCGCCAGGTCCGGGCCGCCCTTGAACGAGGTGGTGATGCCACCCGTCCCGGTCCCGGTGGAGATCCCGCCGAACGACGGCAGCCCGGTCCAGTTGCCTCCGGTGGAGACTCCTCCGCCGGGGTAGCTGACGCCGGTGCCGGGGCGGCCGGCGATGATGGCGTGCGCCTGGTCGTTCATCAGCTGCTCGAACTGGGAGACCGGCCTGCCGTCCGACCCCCGGACGATGCCGTCCTTGTCGATCGTGTCGTCCTTGCCGAGCACGACCGTGTTGCCGTTGGCGTCCTTCAGCAGGTTGCCGTCCGGGCCGGTGACGGTGCCGTCGTCGTTCCGTTTGGAACCGACCGGCACCTTGAACGCGCCCCCGCCGGTCGTGTTGTCGGTGCCCGGCACGGTCGTCGGCTTGCTGACCGTCGTCCCCGGGGGAACGATGATCGGCTTGCCGTCCTTGCCGAGCACCGGCTTGCCGTCCGGGCCGATCACCTCGCCCTTGCCGTTGACGGTGCTGCCGGGCGGCACGGTGATCGGGTTGCCGTCCTTGCCGAGGACCGGCTTTCCCTTTCCGTCCAGCAGCGTCGACTGGCCGCCACCGGGGCCCTTGTTGCCACCGATGCCGCCAGGGTTCCCGGGCACCGTGGTGGGCGGTGGAGGCGGGATCTTGCCCGTGCCGGAGCCGCCCCCGGGTCCCTTCTTGTCCTTGTTGTCACCGATCCCGCCGATCCCGCCGGTGCCGCCACCGCCCGCACCGCCGCCCGCACCGCCGTCACCCGCACCGCCGCCGCCGGTACCGGGCGGCGGCTTGGGGCCCTCCTGGGTCGGCGGCTTGTCGGCCGGCAGCCACTTCTGCGGGGGTTCGAGCTTCTGGAGGACGGCGGCGGCGTGCGCGTACGCCGTCTTGAAGGTGGCCATCACCTCGGTCGCCTGCTTGTCCAGGACGATCTCGATCCACGAGGTCCAGATCTTCTTGGAGATCTCGTCGATCCAGGCCTTCAGGGCTTCCTTGTCGTCCGGTGACGGAGCCGCTCCGGTGGCCGCGAACTTGAAGGTGCGCGTTCCGTCACCGTTCTTGGTCATCGTCGGCGTCACGTAGGCCGTGGCCGCGCCGAAGGCCGAGTGGACGCACTCGGAGGGCCAGGAGAACGACACCCCCTTGCCGTCCTTGTCCAGGTCGTCGTTCTTGAGCTTCCACTGCGTCCCCGACTCGAGCCGTTTGTCCGGGACCGCCCTCCAGGCGGCGTAGCCGCTGTACAACCCCTTGTACGCGGCGCGCAGCGCCTCCGCGGTCTCGCGCAGGCACTTCGCCTTGGCGTCGGCGTCGTCGCCGAGCTCGACGTGCACCTGGATGAGCTGGTTCCGCAGCCCGATGAGGACTTCCTTGAACCGGCCCGCCGCGCTGCCCTGGAACTCGCTGCCGGCACCCTCGACGCTGTCGGCCCAGCCCTGGACGATCCCCTGCTGTTCCTTGACCCAGGTGTTGACGGCCGAGATGACCGTCGCCGCCTGTTCGAAACTCGGGGCGCTGGTGCGGTCGTTGTACCCGTTGCCCCAGATCAGCGGTCCGAGGATGTTGTCCGCGGCGTGCCCGAAGTGCCCGAGCGGGGTGTCGGTGTCGCCGGCGGGCGGCTGGAGCTGCCAGAAGTTCCAGTCGACCGTGACGCCGACGATCGTGCTCCACTCGTAGGTGTCGTCGCCCTTCGGGTAGAGCCACTCGGCCCACATGTCGAAGCCGGCCTGGCCCTCGTCCTTCTTGTACGGCTTCAGTGCGTCGTTCGTCGACTTGAGGGTGCTGCTGACCTGGATCCCGGTGATCCACGGTTTGCCGATCACCGTGTCCCGGCTCATGATCGAGCTCTGCGTCGAGGCCGCGAACGCCGTCAGGCCGTCTTCCCACGGATAGTGCTTCGGTGCTGTTTCTGCCATGACTTCCTCCCGGAGGCACACGGGGCGGAGCGGGAACGGAACGGGTGTCGGTCCGGCCGCCGGACGGATGGTCCGCCCGACGACCGGGGGGCGCTCAGCCGGTGCTGGTCGGGGGCTTGGGAGTGCCGCCGCCCAGGACGTCCTTGAAGAGCTCCATCGTCTCCGCCTCCGTCAGGCTGTGGTCCTCGCCGTCCGCGAACATGACGCCGGCCATCTCCAGATCCAGCTTGGTGTGCTTGGCGTCGAGCTGGATCGTGGTCAGTGCGTCCTTCACACTGCCCATGAAGGCGTCGACGCCGGTCTTCAGCGTCTGGATCTCCAGCACACTGGTGTTGCCCGGCAGCACGGGCGGACAGGTCTGCACCGTGTTCGCCTCCGTGCCGAGGTCGATCCGGAAGGTCTCCAGATTCGTGGCGAACGCCTTGAGGCCGCTGGTCGAGACCTTGATCGTGGTTTCACCCATGGGGAGCGCCTCCGCCCTCTCGACTAGCCGAACTGCTTGCGCGCGCTCTGGTCGGCCTCGTTCATGATGTGGTGCATGTTGGTGAGCTTCCCGCCGGCGGCGATGATGTCCTGGTTCATCTGTCCGGCGTTGGCCGTCACGGCCTGCTTGAACTCCGTGAAGGCGTCGGCCGCGGCACCCTGGAAGTTTCCGCTCTCGGTCAGGGAGTTGAGCTTCCGCTCCACCTCCCACAGGGCGTCGTCCATCAGCTGGCCCGCCTGGCCCAGCTCGCTCGCCGCCTGGGCGACGGTCTCGTGGTGGAGCTGGATGCTCCCGAAGTTGTCCATCGACATGAGCTCGTTCCTTTCCTCTCCGTGGCGCGCCGTCAGGCGCCGTTCAGCGCGTCGACGATGCCGTCGGCCGCGTGCAGCCGGGCCTCTTCCTCGGCGTGGCTGAGGACCTGGTCGGCGACCTTGGTGGACTCCGCGAAGCGCTCGAACGCGCCGATGACCGTGTGGTAGCGCGTCATCCAGTCCTCGACCTTCTGCTGGAAGGTCGAGCTGGCCCCGGAGATGTATCCGCTGGCCAGTTCCTGCTTGATCCGCTCGACCGTGCGGCCGGCGGTGATCATGCCCTCGATCTGCTGCTCGATGTCGGACAGCGCCTTGCGGATCGCCTCGTCCTGTTTGTTCAAGTTCGCCGGCGTGCTCACCAGGTGCTCCTTTCTCTCCGCGCGCCGGTCGCGCGCGGCTCTGATCGACTCAACGGGACCGCCGCGACCGGCGGTTCAGCCGCAGGTCGCCGTCGTGGCGGCGGACACGGCGGCGTCGAGCGCAACCCCTGCGACGGGCACGGCGGCGGTTCCGGGAACCCCTGCGGTGACCGCCGCGACGGTGGGCGCGCCCGAGGCCGCGGCGTCCGCCAGGGCCGCCGGGTCGAGGCTCGGGCCGGCCGGCAGCAGGGCCACCACCGCGGCCGGGACGGCGACCGGCGTCGCGCCGCCGTAACCGAGCTGCTTGACGACCGCCGCCGAGGGCAGCGGGTAGCGCACCCCGGCCTCGGTGACCAGGTACTCGGTGCCACCGGCGCCGGCGCCCGACAGGGCGCGCACCAGGGCACCGCGCCCCGGCCGGACGGCGATCCGGTCGGCGACGGTGCAGGCCGCACCCGCCGTGCCGCCCGCCGGACCGGCCGGGGCCGCCGGGGGGCGGCCCTCGTAGGCCCGGCCGGCGGGCAGCACGGTGACGGCGGTGGTCGGGGCGCCGGCGCCGGCGTGCAGGTCGGCGCAGACGCCCTCGCCGTGCAGCGGGGCGACCAGCGTCGGCGGCGCCTCCGGGAGCCCCGGGGGCGGCGGTCCGCCGGGCGCGGTGTGCCCGGCGAGGTCCAGGGCGCCGATCGGCGCGGGCGCCGGGGCCGCGCTGCCGTACGCCTCCTTCTGGGTGCGCGGGTCACCGAGCAGCAGGGCGTACAGGGTCGGGGTGAGCGGGGCGAGGCCGTCCTTGGTGAGCAGGTAGTGCGCGCCGCCGGGGGCCTCGAAGAGCTGGCCGATCCGGGTCGGCTTCCCGCCCAGCGCCGGGCCCGCCTCGCCGCGCCGGGCGACGGCGGGCGCCGCGAGGTCGGGCCCGGCCGGCAGCGCGTTCAGCACCCCGGCCGGCACCGGGAACGGCGTCGCACCGCCGTAGCCGAGCGCCTGGAGCGCCTGGTTGGCGGTGTCGACGCGCAGCCGCTGGCCCTGCCAGAGCAGATGCGTCGAGCCGTCCGGGGCGGCGACCAGCAGACCCTGGCCGGGCGCCAGCGCCCGCCCCTCGGCCGCCGGGTCCACCAGCAGGGCGAGCTTCGGTACCGGGGTGCCGGTCGGGCCGGGCTGGGCGGTGGCGCAGACCAGCCAGGTGCCGCCCGCCAGGTCGGCGGCCGGCGGCAGCCCGTCCGGGGCGCCGACGATCCCGACCGGGGCGCCGCGCGGCGCGTCCGCGATCGACGCCCGGCTCACCTGCCGCACCGTCATCTGCTCACCGGCCAGCAGCCTGGCGCTGGTGTCGTTCAGCACCGGGTGCAGCTGCCCGCCGATGGACAGGTACCGGGCACCGGTCTCCTCGACCACCACCAGCGTGCCGGGCTTGGCCCAGCCGTCACCGCCACCGGGCCGGATCACCCCGTACACCGTGACGCCCAGCCCGATCAGCACCCCCACCGCCAGGCCCGTCATGGTGCCCCGGGTGGTGCGCCCGGTGGGGGTGTCCGGCGCGTCGGGCTCCGCCCGCAGCATGCCCGAGGCCAGCCTGCTCATCACGAACAGGTGTGCCTGCACCTGGTCGCGTCGGGACTGCATCCAGTTCCTCCCCGGTTCCTCACGGACGCACCCGCTGCTTCGCGGCCGCACCGCTGCGCGCGCCCACTTCGGTCCTACGGCCCCCCGCACCGGCCGGGTTCACCGCCCCCACCCGTCACTCGCATCGGCGCCGCGAAGTGGCATGCCCGGGGTGCCTGGCCGAGGCTGGGGCGGGGGTCCCGCCTCAGAGGGGTACGGTGCCGATGTTCGAGACGAGCTTTGCCTTCCCGCGTTCGCTGGAGGAACCGGTGGCCGGCGCCCGGGGCCGGGTGGCGGTGGTCGGGGCGGGCGTCTCCGGGCTGGTGTGCGCCTACGAGCTGCAGCGCCGCGGGTTCGACGTCGTCGTGTACGAGCGGGCGAACCGGCCGGGCGGGCGGGTGCGCACCCACCGCTTCTGGGACGGCACCCACGTGGACCTCGGCGCCATGCGCATCCCCGGCAACCACCACTGCGTGCTGCACTACGTCTCCCGGTTCCGGCTGGCGACCCGCCCCTTCGTCAACGCCAACCCGCACGCCTACTACCACCTGCGCGGCCGGCGGGCCCGGGTACAGGACGTCGCGACGCTGTTCCCCGCGTACGAGCTGCGCCCGGCCGAGCGGCAGCCCCCGGGCCCGGTGCTGGACCACCTGCTCGGCTCGGTGTGGCGCACCCTGACCGTGGCGCAGCAGCGCCGCACCCTGGAGGGCCACTGGGACGACCCGGCACTGGAGCGGGCGGCCTCGGTGTCGCTGTGGCAGTTCGTCCACGAGCACCTGTCGCAGGACGCCTGGGACCTGGTCGGCCACGCCACCGGCCTCGCCCACTACGAGCAGTCCTCGCTGCTGGAGGTCCTGGTCGACTACTTCGGCCTGTTCCACCGCGGGCAGGTCGAGCTGGTCGACGGGCTGGAGGCGCTGATCCACGCCTTCGTCGGCTCGCTGCGCCCCGGCACGCTGCGGCTCTCCACCCAGGTCGACGAACTGACGCTGACCACGGACGGCGTCCGGCTGCACGGCCGGCGGATCGGCGCCCGGCTGCACGAGGACGTCGACTACGTGGTGTGCTGCGTCCCGGCGCCCGCGCTCGACCGGATCACCGTCACCCCGGGCCTGCCGCACGCCCAGCGGCACGCCATCCGCGGCATCAGCTACGCGAGCAGCATCAAGACCGTCCTGCACCTCACCCGCCGCCGCTGGGAGCTGGAGGACGGCATCCACGGCGGCGGCAGCTTCACGGACCTGCCGATCCAGCAGTGCTGGTACCCGTCGGACAACGCGGTGCGGGCGAAGAAGGACGGGGTCAACGGCAGTTCCGGCCCCCGCTGGGCGGTGCGCGACCCGCTGCGCTCGGCCGAGCCGACGGCCCTGCTCGGCGCGTACCTGTGGGGTGCCAACGCCCGCCGCTTCGCCGCACTGGAGCCGGCGGACCGGGACGCGCTGGTGCTGGACTGCCTGGAACGGCTCCACCCGGGCATCACGGGGGACGTGGACGACATCGTGCACTGCAACTGGGACGTGCAGACCGGCATGGGCGGCGGCGCCTTCGCCCACCTGACGCCCGGCGAGCACACCCGCTACCTGTCCGTACTCGGCTCCCCGCACCCGGCGGGGCACCCGCGGATCTTCTTCGCCGGCGAGCACCTGTCCGGCGCCCACGCCTGGTGCCAGGGCGCGGCGCAGTCCGCCCTGGGCGCGGTGGGCGCGCTGCTCGACCGGGCCGGGCACCCCCGGGTCGTCACCCGGGTGGGGGCGGTGTGACGGAGGACGAGGCCCGTCCGGCGCCGGGCCCCGCCCCGGCGCCGGACCCCGCGAACCCGGGCCCCGCCGCGGACCCGGGCCCGGCACTCGGCCGGGCCGAACTGCTGGCCCCGTTCCGGCCCGGCCGCGGCGAACTGATCGGCATCGAGGTCGAGTGCGGCCTGGTCGACCCGGTCACCGGACTGGCCGCCCGCTACGACGGCGAGCGCGGCGTGCTGGCCGTCCTGGAGGCCGTGCTGGCCAGGTGGGGCGGCGAGCGGCAGGAGGACGCCGGACGGCTGACCGGGGTCCGACTCCCGGACGGCAGCCAGATCACCCTGGAGCACGGCGGCCAGATCGAGTACTCCTCGACGCCCGTCCCGTCCGTGGCCAAGGCGGTGGACGACATGCGCGCCGCCCTGGAGCAACTCGCCGAGCTGGTCGGCCGGTTCGGCCTCGCCCTGCTGCCCGGCGCCTACCTGCCCTTCGACCGGCTCGCCGACATGCGGTGGGTGCCGATGACCCGGGGCGCCATCATGCGGGACTACTTCACCGGGCTCGGCGAGCCGGGCAGCCGCGCCCGGTACGTGATGGCACTCTCCCTGTCCACCCAGGTCACCCTGGACTACCTCTCCCCCGCCGACTTCACCCGCAAGCTGCGGATGCAGACCGCCGCCGCCCCGGTGATCTCCGCCCTGCTCGTCAACTCGCCGCTGCAGGAGGGAAGTTCCTCCAGCGGACGACTGTCCCACCGGTGCTGGGCCTGGCTGCGGATGGACCCCCGCCGGGGCGGAGTGCTGCCGCCCGCGCTGCGCCCCGACGTCACCGTCGGGTCCGTCGTGGACTGGGCGCTCGACATCCCGCTGATCCACTACCGCACCCCGGACGGCCGCTACCACCCGGCTCCACCCGGGCGCACCTTCGCCGAACTGCTCCGGCACGGCTACCCGGACGGCTCGCGGCCGACCCCGGCCCACTGGAGGTCCCACCTCAACCAGCTGTGGACCAGCACCAGAGTCCGCGACACCCTGGAGCTGCGCGCCTCGGACGGCCCGCCGTACCCGTTCGTCCCGGCCGTCCCCGCGCTCTGGGCCGGACTCAGCTACCACCCCGCCTCCCTCTCCGCCGCCTGGGAGCTGCTCGGCCGCTACACCCTGCACGACCACCGGGCGGCGCTCGCCGAGCTGCCCGCCCTCGGCCTGGCCACCCGCCTCGGCGGCGACCCGGTCCGCCCGCTGGCCGCCGAGCTGCTGCGGCTGGCCCGGGCCGGCCTCGCGGCCCGGATCGCGGCCGGCCTCGAACCGCCGCACGTGCTCGGGTACCTGGACCCGCTGGAGGAGATCCTCGCCACCGGACGGACCTTCGCCGAGCAGTGCCGCGAGCGCTGGCACGGGGACCTGCGCCGCGACCCGGCCCGCTACGTCGCCGCCTACCGGGTCTGACGCCCCGGCGGACCCCCCGGCGGACACCTCCGCGTCAGCAGTTCGTCAGCGCGGTGTCAGCAGCCCGTCAATCCGGCCCGCGGCGGCCGCGAACCGGCGGAAGCTGGACGGACCGCACCTGCACGACCCGCAGGTCCTCCCGGAGGTGAGCCGCATGTCCGTCCTCGCTGGGTTCCATTCCGTCGTCCCCGACCTGCCCCGCCACGGCCACGGCCTGCGCACCGCCGTCGCGCGGGTGCTGGACCGACTGGCCGCCAGCCCGCTCGACAACACCGTGCTCGGCGCGATCGGTACGCCCCGCCCGTCCGGCCTGCGCGCCCGGTGGCGCCCCGCGCCCCGGCCGGACGGCACCACCGCCCTCGAAGCCACCTGGCACCCGGACCGCTGACACCGCCCGACAGCCGTCCGAGCGGCGGTCCGAGCGGCGGTCCGCGCCCGGCGGCGGCCCGGCGCGGACCGCCATTCGGCGCAGCGTTCCCCCGCACGGCACGGTCCCGGCCCGGGGTGCGCGCCTATGGTGGGCGAATGACCGATCGTCGGACCGCCCGGCCCGGCATCGCCCGGGTGGGGCACCTCGTCGCCGCCGCCGCTTTCGCCGTCTGCATGGCGGGCACCACCCTGCCCACCCCGCTGTACGGGCTGTACCAGGAGAAGCTCGGCTTCTCCGAGCTGACGGTGACGGTCGTGTTCGCGGTGTACGCCTTCGGTGTCATCGGCGTCCTGCTGCTGATCGGCAACGTCTCGGACTCCGTCGGCCGCCGGCCCGTGCTGCTCTGCGGGCTGGTCTGCTCGGCGGCCAGCGCCGTGGTCTTCCTCACCGCGGACAGCGTCGCCCTGCTCTGCCTGGGACGCCTGCTGTCCGGGTTCTCGGCCGGCCTGTTCACCGGCACCGGGACGGCGTACGTGCTGGAACTCGCCCCGCCCGGGCACCGGGCCCGCGCGGGCTTCGTCGCGACCGCCGCCAACATGGGCGGGCTCGGCTGCGGGCCACTGCTGTCGGGCGTGCTCTCGCAGTACGCACCCAACCCCCTGGTCCTGCCGTTCGTCGTGCACCTGGGGCTGCTCGCCGTCTCGTTCGCGCTCACCTGGCTGCTGCCCGAGACGGTCCCCGGGGCCCGCCCGCTGCGCACGGCCCGGCCCGACCGGCCGTCCCTGCCGCCGGAGGTCCGGCGGGTGTTCGTGCCGGCCGCGGTCGCCGCCTTCGCCGGCTTCTCCCTGCTGGGCCTGTTCACCTCGGTCAGCCCCGCCTTCCTCGCCGTCGACCTCGGGGTCCACAACCGCGCGGTGATCGGCCTGGTGGTCTTCACGGCCTTCTTCGCCTCCACCCTCGGCCAGCTCCTGGTGCCCCGGCTCGGCACCGCCCGGGCGATCCCGCTGGGCTGCCTGGTGCTGATCGCCGGGATGGCCCTGCTGGCCGCCTCGCTCGCCCGGGAGACCGTGCTCCCGCTGGTGCTCAGCGCCCTGGTGGGCGGCGCCGGGCAGGGCATGGGCCTGCGCGGGGCGGTGGGCGAGGTGGCCGCGGCCGCTCCCGCCGAGCACCGCGGCGGCGCCCTGTCGGCGCTGTTCGTGGTCGCCTACTTCGGCATCTCGGTCCCGGTGATCGGGGTGGGCCTGCTCACCGGACCGCTCGGTCTGGCCCGCGCGGGCCTGGTCTTCGCCGCCTGCATGGCCGTGCTCGCCGCCGCCTCCGGCGTCTACCTGCTGCGCCAGGCGCGCCGCGTCGGGAGCTGAGCCCCGCGCGCCCCCGTACGCGCCCGTCGCGCGCCGCCCGCGCGCGGCCGCCGGGTGCCGCCCGCACCCGCTTGCCGCGCGGGCCGGGTGCCGATAGACACGAGCCAGACACCTTGCGTGACACCCGGAGGTCCCCGCCATGAGCGTGACGAGCCGCTACCTGGACGCCTGGGAGGGCTTCTGGCGCGATGCGCCCGAGGAACCGGGCGCGGTGATCTGGGACGCCGAACCGGCCCTCGGCGCCGAACGCCACCTCACCCTGTTCCGCCCCCACCTGGCCGACCCCGCGCTGCCCGTCGTCGACCTCGGCTGCGGCAACGGCACCCAGACCCGCTTCCTCGCCGAGCACTTCCCGCTCGCCCTCGGGGTCGACCTGTCCGCCGCCGCGGTGGACCGCGCCCGGCGCGGCGACCCGGCCGGGCGGGCCGAGTTCACCCGCTTGGACGCCACCGACGCCGAGGCCGTCCGGGCCCTCCACCGGCGCCTCGGCGACGCCAACGTGTACGTGCGCGGGGTGATCCACCAGAGCGAGCCGGCCGACCGCCAACGCGTGGCCGAAGGCATTCGCATCCTGCTCGGGGCCCGCGGCCGGGCCTTCGTGTTCGAGCTCGCCGAGGCGGCCAAGGGCGTGCTGGAGGCGCTGGTCCGCGGCCCGTCCGGCCCGCCCCCGAAGCTGCGCCCCGTGTTCGCCCACGGACTCGCCCCCGCCGAGGTCGCCGACGCGGTCTTCCCCGAGCTGTTCCGCGCGGCCGGACTCGACGTCCTCGCCACCGGTGAACTGCCGCTGGCCACCACCGAGTCCGCCCCCGACGGCGCCCGGATCGAGCTGCCCGCGCACTGGCTGGTCGCCGGGCCGCGCGGGTCCGCGCCGCTCTGAGCCGGCGCGGCCGACACGCCCTACTCGGGCCGGATGTTCAGGTTGCCGCGCAGGACGTTCGCCGGGTCGTAGGCCTTCTTCACGGCCGCGAGCCGGGCGTAGCGCTCCGGGCCGTAGATCTCCCGGGCCTTCCGGTCGCCCTCGCCCTGGACGTAGTTGGCGTACGCCCCGCCGGTGCCGAAGGCCTCCAGGCCCTCCACCGTCGCCCGCGACCAGGCGATGTGCTCCGCGTCCCGCGCCGGGTCGGTCCAGTGCGCCTCCGCCGTCACCTGGTAGGGGGCGGCGCGGCCGGGGAAGGCGGAGTCCTCCTCGGGGACGTCCGCGATGGCGCCGCGCAGGAACTCGAAGTCGATCGAGCAGAGCGCGGACGGGTTGGCCCTGGTCGCCTCGACCAGCCGGGCCACGGCCTCGGGCGAAAGGTCCTGGAGGTAGCGGGACTTGACGAAGTACCGGTCGCCCTTGGGCTCGCTGCTGTCGCCGAGCGCCTGCAGCTTCGGGTAGGTCATGGGGATGCTGACGCGGGCCGCGGGCCCGACCTCCCGGTAGAGCGCCTCGGTCTGCGCCCGGCCCTCCTCCGGGTCCCCGGTCCACACCGCCAGGAGCAGCAGCGCGTGCCGCCCCCGCAGGTGCTCCGGTATCCACTCCTGCTCACCCGCGCGCTTCAGCCCGCCGACGACGTGCAGGCCGGCCGGCTGCCGCGCGGTGTACGCCCGGTAGGCGGCCAGGGCCTCGGGGACGTCGTCCAGCGCGTGGACGCCCATGCTGAAGAGCGCCGGTCCGACCGGGCGCAGCCGCAGCGTGAAGCGGGTGACCACGCCGAAGTTCCCGCCGCCGCCGCGCAGCGCCCAGAGCAGTTCGGGGTGGCTCTCCTCGGTGGCCTCGACCACCGAGCCGTCGGCGAGGACGACCTCGGCGGCGAGGATGTGGTCGCAGGTAAGGCCCCAGCGGCGGGCGAGCCAGCCGTATCCGCCGCCGAGGGCCAGTCCGCCCAGGCCGGTGTGGGAGATGACGCCGGCGGGGCAGGCCAGTTCGTAGGGCGCGGTGGCCCGGTCGAGGTCGCTGAGCAGGCAGCCGCCCTGGGCCTCGGCGGTGCGGGCCTCCGGGTCGACGGTGACGGCGCGCATCGGCGACAGGTCGATCATCAGCGCGCCGTCGGCGACGGCGCTGCCGCCGACGTTGTGGCCGCCGCCGCGGACGGTGACGTCGAGGCCGTGGGCCGCCGCGTGGCGCAGCGCCTCGCTCACGTCCGCCGCGGTGCGGCAGCGGGCGATGCGGGCGGGGCGGCGGTCGTGCATCCCGTTCCACACCGCGCGCGCCTCGTCGTACCCGGCGTCGCCGGGGCTCAGCCAGTGCCCGGGCGGTGTCGCCCGTGGCAGAACGTCGTCCTCCGGCATGGCGGCACCCCCCGTGATCGATGCATGGCGTACACACGATAGGCGGCCCGTCGACACTGTGTGCGTGAAGATTTGATGATCCATCAGATTTCGGCCATCCTCCGTTCCGGGCCGAACCCTCCCGGACGGGTCACGCCGGCGACCCGGCCGGTCCCGATCGCCGCTGGTCAGCCTCGGACCGCCCGGCGGAGCGCTCAAGTCCCGCCGACGACCGGGATCTTGGCGCATTTGCGGGGCCGGAGCGACGAAAGTGCTCGAACAACGGGGCCCGCCGTGTTTTGCTTCCCTGCACATGACATCGGTCGGCACGACGGCAACGGGGTGAGGGATGGCTGGGACCGAAGGCGCTCCGGACCGGCCGCGTCCGTCGGGCGTGGCCCGCTACCGCACCCGCGGCGTCCCCGGCCTGCACGACCGCTTCATCCGCGACGCCCGCTCGCACGACTGGGAGCCGGCCGAGGTGGTCCACCGGGCCCTGCGGGACCGGACCGCGACCGCCCAGCCCTCCGAGCTCTCCTGGCTGCTCGCGAGCGGCAGCACCTACGCCGAACAGGTCGGCATGGACGTGGCGGCCGGCCTGCTGCACGCCTGCCCCGAGGGCGACATGAAGCTGGTGCTGGCCACCGCGGTGGCCGACGAGGCCAAGCACTCGGCGGTCTTCCACCGCTACGCGCACGCCGTCGCCGGGTCGGTCAAGGATCCGGGCGACGCCGTCGAGGAGCTGTCGCGCGACCTGTGGTCCCTGGACGACTACACCGCCCGCTTCCTGGCCCACACCCTGGCCGAGGGCTTCGCCGCCGACGAGTTCCGCTGGTTCGACGAGGGCCTGCGCGAGGAGGGCCTGGGCGAGGTGTACCGGCTGGTGCGCCGCGACGAGTCCCGCCACGTCGCGCTCGGCATGGCCTACCTCACCCACGGCCCCGGCGCGGACCGACTGCGCCGCATGCCCGCCGAGTTGCTGCTCGCCGCCGAGCAGGTGGTGCTGAAGCACAACGACGTGGACAAGCTGGCCTCGCTGGTGCACCGGCTGCTGCCCGGTACACCGGCACCACGGGTCGCCGCCTGGCTCCGGGCGCGACACGCCACCCGCATGCGGGTGCTCCTGAACGTCCGGGACGACCGGCAAGAACTGTCCCGGCGCCGAAAATCCACGCGAGAACACATGGAGGTGTGATGGAGATCAAGAAGGTTGCCGTCCGCGCTGAGACCAAGGCGGCCAACAAGTACAGCGTGAGCACACGTCGCGCGAGCAAGTAACGAACACTGGTTGTACCGAGGCGGGGGCCCCCCCCGGGGGGGGGCGCCCCCCCCCCGGCCCCGCCCGGGCCCCCACGGCCCGCTGGTGCGCACCCTCGCCAGCCACCTCGCCTACTAC
>NZ_JBHXEM010000040.1:0-60480 GCF_042724755.1 Kitasatospora sp. NPDC127067
TGCTCCCCACCGTCCCGCCCTCCCCCCTCGCCCCGCCCAGCGGCTGCCGCTTCCGCACCCGCTGCCCGCTGGCGGACAGCCGCTGCGCCACCGAGGAGCCCCGCCCGCGGGAGGTGGCGCCCGGCCGCACGGTGGCCTGCCACCGCCCGCTGGTCGGCGCCGCGGAGGCCTGACCGGCCGGGGCCGTCCCGGTACCCGATCGGGCGGCGGACGGGACCGGGTCGCCGGTGAACAGGGCGCGGCGCTCGTCCCCGGCCGGCCCGCCCGCGACGCCGAGCCGCCGACGGATGGCGAGCGCGCGGCGGCACTCCCCCGGAGGTGTCGCAGCCCGCACGGAAGCACCGGCCCCGGTCGGCCGCCCGACAACGGCGGCGCGGCCGAACCCCTGACCGAGGCATGACGCGGCCGCCGCCTTCGGCCGTTCCACGGTCGGGGCCCGGTAGCGTCACCGGTCATGAGGATTCTGGTCACCGGCGGCGCCGGGTTCATCGGTTCGGCGGTCGTCCGGGGCCTCGTGGCGGCGGGCCACGAGGTCCGTGTCCTGGACGCGCTGCTTCCCGCCGTCCATCCCTCGGGGATGCCACCCGAGCTGCCCGCGGCGGTGGACTTCCGGCACGGGGACGTACGGGACCGGGCGACGGTCGAGCGGGCGCTGGCCGGAGTGGACGCGGTCTGCCACCAGGCGGCCATGGTCGGCTTGGGGACGGACCTCGACGACGCGCCCGCCTACGCGGGCTGCAACGATCTGGGAACGGCGGTGCTGCTCGCCGCGATGGCGCACTCGGGCGTGCGCGGCCTCGTCCTCGCCGGGTCCATGGTGGTCTACGGCGAGGGTCGCTACCGCTGCCGGCTGCACGGGGACGTCGCACCCGGTCCACGGCGCCCGGACGAACTGGACGCCGGCCGGTTCGAGCCGCCGTGCCCGCGCTGCGGTGCCGAACTCCTGCCCTGCCTGGTGACGGAGGACGCACCGACGGACCCGCGCAGCGTGTACGCGGCGACGAAGCTCGCCCAGGAGCACCTGGTCTCCGCCTGGACCCGCGCCTGTGCGGGCCGTGCCCTGACCCTGCGCTACCACAACGTCTACGGCCCCGGGATGCCGCGGGACACTCCGTACGCAGGAGTGGCGTCGCTCTTCCGCTCGGCCCTGGCCCGGGGCGAATCGCCCAGGGTGTTCGAGGACGGCGGGCAGCGCCGGGACTTCGTCCACGTGGCGGACGTCGCCGCCGCGAACCTCTCCGCGCTGGCGGCGCTCGGCGACCGCCCGCCGGGCAGTACCCGGGCCTACAACGTGGGCAGCGGCGAGGTCCGTACGGTCGGGGAGATGGCACGGGCGCTGGCCGCCGCCCACGGTGGGCCGACGCCGGTGGTGACCGGCGAGTACCGGCTCGGCGACGTCCGCCACATCACCGCGGACTCCGCCCGGATCCGGACGGAACTCACGTGGCGGGCCCGGGTCTCCTTCGCCGACGGGATGCTGGAGTTCGCCGCCGCGCCGCAGCGGGCGTGAGAACGGCGCGCGACGTCAGCCGTGCGCGGGTGCCGCCGGATCCCGTCCGCTCCCCCGGACGGGTCGAGCCTCGCCGACGTGGCACCTCCGCAAGGCGCGGTTCGGCCTCGGCGGGCCGGGCTGCGGTTAGCGTGACCGGCGTGACTTCTCCCCTCCATCCCGTCCCCGTCGCCGATGTCGTCCTCCCCTGTCTGGACGAGTCCGCGGCCCTGCCGTGGGTGCTCGGCCGTGTCCCGGACGGCTGGCGCGCGATCGTCGTCGACAACGGTTCGCGCGACGGCTCGGCGGAGTTGGCCCGGTCGCTGGGCGCCACCGTCGTCGAGGAGCCCCGGCGCGGTTTCGGCGCCGCCTGCCACGCCGGTCTGCTCGCCGCGACCGCCGAACTGGTCTGCTTCATGGACTGCGACGGTTCGCTCGATCCGGCCCAACTGCCCCGCGTCGCCGGTCCCGTGGCGGCCGGCACGGCGGACCTCGTGCTCGGCCGCCGCCGTCCCGCGACCGCCGGCGCCTGGCCGGTGCACGCCCGGCTCGCCAACACCGTCCTCGCCCGCCGGCTGCGCGCCCTCACCGGGGCGCCGCTGCACGACCTCGGACCGATGCGGGCCGCCCGGCGGGAGCGGCTGATCGCCCTCGGGCTGGGCGACCGCCGCTCCGGCTATCCGCTCGAAATGGTGCTCGCCGCCTCGGCGGCCGGGATGCGGATCACCGAGACCGACGTCGACTACCTGCCGCGCTCCGGCCGCTCCAAGGTCACCGGGACCGTGCGCGGCACCCGTCAGGCCGTACGCGACATGCGGGCCGTGCTGGCCGCACCGCCGCCCACCCTGCTGGTCATCGCCAAGGCGCCGGTTCCGGGCCGGGTGAAGACACGTCTCACCCCGCCGTGCAGTCCGGGGCAGGCGGCGGCGCTGGCCCGGGCCGCCCTCGTCGACACCCTCGCCGCTCTCGACCGGATGCCGGCCGGCCGACGGCTGCTCGTCCTCGACGGGGACGCCGGTCCGTGGCTGCCGCCCGGTTGGGACGTCGTCCCGCAGTGCGGCGGCGGGCTCGACGAGCGGCTCGCGGCGGCCTTCGCCCATGCTGCCCGGCGGGCTCCGGGATCACCCGCCCTGCTGGTCGGCATGGACACCCCGCAGCTGGACCCGACCGTCCTCGCCGAGTCGCTCTCCCCGGCCCACCGCGCCGGTGCGGACGCCTGGTACGGCCCGGCGGCCGACGGCGGCTTCTGGGCCCTCGGCCTGGCCCACCCCACCGAGCGACTGGCCCGACGCCTGCTCCGGGGGGTGCCGATGTCCACCTCCCGCACCGGCGCCGCCCTGCTCGACCGCCTCGCGGCCGAGCGCCTGACGGTCCGCCACCTCCCGGTGATGACCGATGTGGACACCATCCAGGACGCCCGCCGCGTCGCGGCCGAAGCGCCGCACACCGGGTTCGCCGTGCGCCTGCGCACGATCGACACCGCCCCGGAGTTCGCCGGATGACCGCCCCGGCCGCCGCCTGGATCGACGACCCGTTCGCCGAGGCCGTACGCGCCGGACGCGGCCCCCTGTGGCTGCGCCAGGAGGACGGCTCGCGCATCGCACTCGACGTCGAACGGTGGTGCGCCCCCGCCGCCGGAGGCGACCACAGCCTGCTGCGGCGCTGCGTGGGCCTGGCCGCCCCGGTGGTGGACCTGGGCTGCGGACCCGGCCGGCTCGTGGCCGCCCTGCTGGCCCTCGGCGTCCCGGCCCTGGGAGTCGACGTCACCGGGGCGGCGGTGGAACGGACCCGCCACCTCGGAGGCCCCGCCCTGTGCCGGTCCGTGTTCGACCGGCTGCCCGCCGAGGGCCGCTGGGGCGGTGCGCTGCTCGCGGACGGCAACCTCGGCATCGGCGGCGACCCGGCCGTGCTGCTGCGCCGCGGCGCCGAACTCCTGGCACCGGACGGCGTCCTGCTGGTCGAGGTCGAGCCGTGGGAGCTCGACGAACGGATCACCGTACGGGTCGAGGGTTCCGACGGCCGCCTCGGTCCGGCGTTCGCCTGGGCCCGGTGCGGCGCCGGGGCGGTCACCCGGCGGGCCCGCCGGGCCGGGCTCGTCGAGACCGAACGCTGGACCTCCCACGGACGGCGGTTCCTCGCCCTCCGCAAGTCCTCCGCCGGCACACTCGTGTGACGGGGCGCTTCGACCCGCCCCCTCCGAGTCGGCGGTGCGCCACGCGCCTCGGAACGTCGGCGGCCGGTCAGGCCTTCGTCGTCCCCGGCGCCGGGCCGCGCGCCGGCCGCGGCGGTACGGCGCGGGACAGCCCACGGGCCGTCGGCACCGCGAGCACACAGGCCAGCGCGACCGCGTACGCGGACCGTTGGGCGTCCGCCCCGCCGATGAGGTAGAGCGCCTGTCCGGCCGCCGGAACGGCCAGCCACTCCCCCCGCCCGTCGAGCGCGACCAGGGCCACCACCAGCAGGCCGTACCAGGGGTAGCTCGGCGCGACGACCAGCAGCGCCGTTCCGGTCACCAGCAGGGCGCCGCGCCACGGTCGGCCGGGATCGCCGCGCAGCAGCACCCACAGCGCCACCACCGCCAGCACCAGCGCGGCCGCCCACGGGGCCCACCGGTCGGCGACGACGATCCGCAGGAGGCCGAACCGGTCGAGGTGCCCCTGCTCGTACCCCTCCTCCCGCAGGTATCCGGGCAGGTACCCCAGCACACCGGGCCCGGAGGCGACGAGGTAGGGCAGATAGACCGCCACGAACGTCCCGAGGGCCACTGCGAGCAGCAGCACGTCGGACCTGGTCGGACGCCGGGCCAGCAGCCCGGAGAGCGCTCCGGGCAGGGCGAGCGCCGGCAGCAGCTTGGTCGCGACCGCCGCGCCGAGCAGGGCGCCGCCGGCACCGGCCCGGCGACGGGCGGAGAAGCCCAGTCCGGCGACCATCAGGAGCGCACCGAGGGTGTCGACGTGCGCGTCGTTGACCGCCCACACCGTCACTCCGGGGCACCAGCCCCACAGCGCAGCGCGTCGGCCGCCCCGCCGTGCCGCCAGCAGTGCGCCGGTGGTGGCCACGGCCAGCACGGCCCCTGCGGCCTGCACACCGCGGACGCCGCCGCCGAACGGGTGCACGGCGAGGAACCACGCCTCCGCGACCGGCGGGTAGATGGTGTGCACGGCGGGCCGGTTGATCCGGGTGCAGTCGCCGTCCGCGGTCCGCCGCTCGTCCCACCCCGCGCAGCCGTCACCCGCCGGGAACAGGCCCGGATCGCGCAATCGGGCCAGCGCCGGGTCGTCCGGGGTGCGCGCGTAGGGCGAGGTGCCGGCCGCCTGGACGCGGCCGTCCCACACGTACCGGTAGGCGTCGTCGCTGGTGCGCGGTGGCGCCAACAGCCCCACGGCGGCGACGGCGACGCTCCCGGCCAGGACGAGCGGCACCACGTGACGGTCGCCCACCCCGCGGAGCAGGACGAGCGCGAGGGTGAACAGCGCCGCGTCGAGGGCGTACCAGCCGTACAGCGGCGCCCGGTCGGCGAGCGTCCCGCCGCCGGTCACGGTCAGTGCCAGGGCCGCCGTCAGCGCGGCGAGGGCGAGGACACAGGGCAGGAGGCGTCGGGTGAGCACGCGCCCACCCTGCCACCGCGGTGCCCCGTCACCGAGGACCGCCACCGCCGCGCTCGCCCGGCGGTGGCGCCGCGGCTGCGGCCCGGTCAGGCTCCGGGGACGCCCGGAAGGCCGGTGGTGAGACCGTCCAGGGCGTGCGAGCAGACGCAGTCCCGGTCGACGGGCAGCAGCTCGATCGCCTTGAACAGCACCGTGCGCAGCCGGTCGACGTTGCCCGCGAAGACCTTCAGCACCTCGGCCTGGGTGACGCCCTCGCCTGCCACGACGCCCGCGTCATGGTCGGTGACGAGCGCCAACGTGCTGTAGCAGAGCGCTAGTTCACGCGCCAGCGCGGCCTCCGGGTGCCCGGTCATGCCGACCACCGACCAGCCGCTCGCGGAGAACCAGCGGGACTCGGCGCGGGTCGAGAAGCGCGGCCCCTCGATCACCACCAGGGTGCCGCCGTCCACCGGCCCCCAGGCCGCCGCGGCGGCGGCGTCCAGGGCCGCCCGCCGCCCCGCCGGGCAGTACGGGTCGGCCATCGGCACGTGCACCACCTCGGGGACGGAGCCGTCCGGCAGCGGCTGCCCGTCGTAGAAGGTCTGCACCCGGCCCGAGGTCCGGTCCACGAACTGGTCCGGCACCAGCAGCGTGCCGGGCCCGTACTCCGGCCGCAGCCCGCCCACCGCGCACGGGCCGAACACCTGCCGCACCCCCAGCGCTTGCAGCGCCCAGAGGTTGGCCCGGTAGTCGATCCGGTGCGGCGGCAGCGTGTGCCCGCGCCCGTGCCGGGGCAGGAAGGCGACCCGGCGACCGGCCACCTCGCCCAGGAACAGCGCGTCGCTCGGCGGCCCGTACGGCGTGTCGACCCGCACCTCGGTCACCTCGTCCAGCAGCGCGTACAAGCCCGAGCCGCCGATCACACCGACCTCGGCCCGCGGCGCGTCCCCACGTACCGTCATGTGTTCCACCTCTCTCTCGGCGAGACCGTTCCGGCCACTGCGGGAACCAGCGGGCCTCGGGTCTCGACATCCGGTCTTACGGTTCACGAACCCCGCACCGCCGGTACGGGCCGGCCCGCCGCTCACCCGGGCGCGGACCGTCGGGATCGGCCGACGCGGCGGAGCTTGAGCGCGAGGGCGACGGCCGCCGCGCCGAACAGGACTCCGCTGACGGCGAGCCACCGGCCGAGGTAGACCTCCTCCGACAGCCCGGTGGCCCCCGGGTACGGCTCGGACAGGTTCAGGACGAGGGGGAACCAGACGAGCAGCAGGAGGCCGGACAGGACGACCGGTACCCGCAGGTAGTTGATCCACTCGACGGTCGGAGCCCGCTCGTGGCGGTGGCGCAGGACGGACCGGGCGGAGAGGTCGGCGAGCGAGTAGAGCGGCAGCAGGACCAGGTCGTGGACGAGGGCCCCGCCGACGAACCAGACCACCACCGCGAGGGCCCGGTCGGACACCAGCCGCTCGGCGGCGTAACCGGTGAGCGCGAACGAGGCGAGCAGCACGAGCAGGTGCATCGGCCCTGCGCCGTACCAGCGGGTGAGGCGGGCGGGTCGGGCCACGGTCACGCCCTGAAGGTGAGTCGGCCGACCCACTTGGTGTTGTTCACACCGGGGTTGGCGGGGACGATGATCCGGGCCGGGAAGCCGTGGTCGAGCGACAGGTCGACTCCGTTGACGTGCAGGGCCAGGAGGGACCGGAGGTCGCGGATCTGGTTGCCCCGCAGCAGCACCGAGGTGAAGGGACCGGGTGGTTGGACCGACTCCACCAGCACATCGGCCGCACCGGGCAGGCCGGCCAGGGCCGCCAGGTCGGCCAGCCGCAGTCCGCTCCACAGCTGGTCCTCGGTGGACCAGCCCTCCACGCAGGCGATCGGCAGCCGGGCCGACCGCTGCGGCATGGCCAGCAGCTGCTCGCGGGTGAGGACCAACGGCGCCGCGGCGCCGTGCAGTTCGAGGCGCCAGTCGGGACCGACGAGCTGCGGGGTGATCCCGACGGCGGCGGCGGTCTTGTTGATCTGGAAGCCGTTCGGGCCCTGCTCGGGGGCCCGGTTGTGCGGCGCCAGGAGCGCGGTCGCGCGGAGGCCGCCACCCAGGCTCTGCCCGGCCGTCACCGCGAACAGGACGAGCGAGCCGCCTCCCACCAGGGCGAGCGCACCGCGCCGGGAGGTCGTCGGCACGGCCGGCGAGGCCGCCACCGGGCCCCCGCCGTCGGAGGGTTCCGGCCTGGTCGCCGCGAGCCCGGTCCGCAGCTCCGCCAGCAGCGGACGCGACCGCAGGGCACGGCTCGCGCTGCCCAGCTTGAGGACCACGTGGACGGCGAAGGCGGCGATGAACACCCACGCACCGTAGAAGTGCAGCGGGTAGAAGGATCCCGGAAAGACGTAGTGCAGCTGGATGTTGAGGATCCCGGTCACGAACTCGAACACGGCGCCGCCGACGAGCATCAGCAGCGACAGCCGCTCCAGCGCGTTCGCGGCGCTGCGGACGGGCGGCCAGGTGAAGAGCTTCGGGATCACCGACCACAGCTTGGCCAGCAGCACCGGAACCAGCACGACGCCGAGCGTCACGTGCACGCCTTGGGTGAGCCGGTACAGCCAGGACGGATCGGTGGGCCAGTCGAAGAGGTAGAAGCCCAGCAGCCCCTTCTCCGGCGTCTGGTCGTTGAGCCGGCCGAGGCCGGGGTTGTACGCGGCGTAGGACAGCGCCCCGGTCACGAACAGCACCGGGATCCCGGCGAGCAGGACGAACCCGAACACGGAGGTGAGCCACGGGCCGCGGATCGGGCTGCGCCAGAACCCTCGGCGGAACGGGCCGGGTGGAGGGGGCATCCGACCGGCCCGGGCGGCGAGGGCCGCACCGGCCGAGGCGAGGGACCGGCCTACGGTTCGGGCCGCCCCGCGCAGCCTCCTGGCACCGCGCCCGGGCAGATCCCGCACCCTTGTGCCGCCCCGGCCCCGCGCGGGGTCCTCCCCGGGCGATCCGCCCCCCTGTCGGGCCCCGACCACCCGTCACCTCCAGCTCCGGAACCGTCCGTGAACGGGCGGGCCCACCGGCCTCCCGTTGTGAGGAGAAGCGGCGACCGCGCCCGGCCTGGGTCGCCGGAACGAGAGCCGCACCGTCGGAACCCCGCCGGACAGCAAACCAGCAGCGCACGGACTTCACCGCAAGGCCGGACACGCGGGGCGGCAACATCACCCGTGCGGAGGTATCCCGCCCCTGCCGCGGTCCCGGGTGCCGAGCCGGCGGGGGCGGCCGGCAGGGTACTCGGCGGTTCCGCGGACGCGGTCCGTCCCGGGCACGGTGTGCGCCTTCGCGGACGGCGGGCGGGGCGGGACCGACGGAGGGGCCGGTTCGCTGCTCCGGACGGGGCAGGGGTCGGGCCGGGGCGGGGAAGGGGTCAGGCCCGGTCGGTGGTGGAGATGGCCAGCAGCTTCGTCACCGAGCCGTCGTCGCCGACGACGTCGCGCAGGTGCCGGAAGCCGAGCCGGTGGCTCATCGTCAGGCTCGGGGTGTTCTCGGCGCCGACCATGCCGTAGACCTCCTTGAGGCCCAGCTCGTCACCGGCGTAGCGGATCAGGCCGCGTACCGCCTCGGCACCCAGGCCGCGGCCCCAGAACTCCGGGGCGAGCGCGGTGACCAGCTCGTGGCCGTCGACGTTCCCGGTGCGCTTGACCTCGGCGTGGCCCGCGTACGCCCCGTCCAGCCACAGGCCCCAGACGTCGAAGAGGTTCTGCGGGTAGACGTCGGCCAGGATCGCGCGGAACAGCGTGCGGATGTCCGGCTCGGGCACGAGGTCCTGGCCCATCCAGCGGCACACGTCCGCGTTGCGCAGCAGGGAGACGAAGGCGTCCTCGTCCTCGGGCCGGTAGGGGATGAAGTCCAGGTGCTCGGTGCGCAGCGGAGGGGTCATGGTGCTCTCCTCGGGTCGTGGTGGTGCGGCGGCTCGGTGGTGCGGTCGTTCAGTGGCGCGGTGGTGGGGTGGTGCGGCCGGGACGGGGCCGGTCGGCGTGGGCGCGACCGGCGGCCCCGTCCGTGCGGCCGGTCAGGCTCCGGCGTTCTCCATGCGATCGCGCAGGCTCTTCGGACGCATGTCGGTCCACACCTCGTCGACGTAGGCGGTGCACTCGGCCTCGGTGCCCTCGGTGCCGACGGGCTGCCAGCCGGCCGGTACGTCGAGGTCGGCGGGCCAGAGGGAGTACTGCTCCTCGTCGTTGCGCAGCACCTGGTAGCGGGTGTTCTCGTCCATGTCGGGCTCCTCTGTCGTCGGACGAACGGGTGTCGGTGGTGGTGTGCGGTCAGCGGCTTTCCCGGGCGTGCCGGGCGATCTGCCGCAGGGCGGCGGCGAAGTCCTCGGCCGCCCGGCGGACGGCCCCGGTGTCGTGCACGGCGGGCCGGTGCTGCCAGGTGAAGGCGAGGCGTCCGTGCTGGGCCGCGCCGACCACCTCCAGCGGGTGGGAGCCGCCGTCCCGGGGGTCGTGGTCCTGGCCGAAGGAGCCGAGTTCGGCGCGGACCAGGCCGTCGCCGGCGGTCTCGGGCCGGGCGTCCCACTGGCCGAGGTAGTTGAAGACGACCTGGCCGTGCCCGCCGGCGGCGAGGCGCTCGCGGACCTCGGGGGTGCCGAAGGTGCGCAGGGCGCCGAAGCCCAGGCCGTTGCCGGGCACCGCACGCAGTTGCCGGCGCACGGATTTCACCAGGGCGCGCCAGTCGCGGTCCGGATCGGGCCGGTCGGGGTCGGGGACGTGGAAGGTGACGGGGTGGACGGTGGTGAACCAGCCGACGGTGCGGGACAGGTCGACGCCCTCCAGCAGGTCCTCCCGGCCGTGTCCTTCCAGGTCCAGGGCGATCCGCTGCTGTCCGCTCCAGCGGGCCAGGGCGAGGGCGAGCGCGGCGAGCAGCACGTCGTTGACCCGGGTGCGGTAGGCGGCGGGGGCGGCGCGCAGCAGTGCCTCGGTGTCCGCCTCGTCGAGTTCGACGGTGACCGCGTCGCTCTCGGCGCCGTCGCTCGCGACATCGTCGTCGGCGGTGTCATCACTCGCGGCGCCGCCGGGGTCGGCCGGGCCGCCGGGCAGGGCCGTCCGGGCGCTCACCGCCTCCTCCCAGTACGGGAGTTCGTGGTCCAGGCCGCCCTCGGCGACATGTCCGGCGAGCCGGTGCGCCCAGTCCCGGAAGGAGGTGCCGCGCTCCCCCAGGGTGATCGCCCCGCCGCGGACGGCCTGCCGGTGGGCGCTCTCCAGGTCGTCGCGCAGCACCCGCCAGGAGACGGCGTCGACGACCAGGTGGTGGGCGACCAGGAGCAGCAGGGCGGGGTGCTCCGGGTGGCCGGTGAACAGGGCGGCGCGCAGCAGCGGGCCGCGGGCCAGGTCGAAGCCGGCGTGGAGTTCGTCGGCGGCCTTGGCCATGGCCGCGTCGGCGGCCTCGGCGCTCTGCCCGGTCAGGTCGTAGCGGATCAGGAGGTCCTCGGCGGGGGCGGGCGGCGGGTTGAACTGGTGCCAGCCGGCCTCGTCGCGGGTGAAGCGCATGCGCAGCGCGTCGTGGTGTTCCAGCAGGGCGTCGAGGGCGGCGCGCAGTGCCGTCGGGTCGGGGTCGGCGCCGAGTTCGAGCAGGGTGGACTGGTTGAAGTGGTGGTGGGCGGCGCGCGGGGTGGTCAGGAACCACTCCTGGATGGGGGTGAGCGGCAGGCCGCCGGTCACCGGGCCGTCGTCCGCGCGTTCGGTGGCGGTGCGCACGACGGTGGCGAGTTCGGCCACGGTCTGGTGGCTGAACAGGTCCCGGGTGGCCAGGTGGAGGCCGTCGCGGCGCAGCCGGGACACCACCTGCATGCTGAGGATGGAGTCGCCGCCGAGCAGGAAGAAGTTGTCGTCGGCGCCGACCTCGTCGAGGCCGAGGACGTCGGCCCAGATCCGCGCGATCCGGCGTTCGAGGTCGGTCTCCGGCGCCCGGCCCGGGCCGGCGGTGGCGTGGGCGGGCCCGGGGTCGGGCAGGGCCCGGCGGTCGAGCTTGCCGTTGGGGGTGAGCGGCAGGGCGGCCAGCGGGACGAAGGCCGCGGGGACCAGGTGGGGCGGCAGGGTTTCGGCCAGGTGGAGGCGGAGTTCGAGGGCGGGTGCGCCGGTGGTGGCGTCGGTCGGGACGACGTAGCCGACGAGCCGTCCGCCGCCGGGGCCGTCGGCGCGGACGGTGACGACGGCGTCGCGCACCAGGGGGCTGCGGCGCAGGGCGCTCTCGATCTCCCCGGGTTCGATGCGGAAGCCGCGCAGCTTGATCTGTTCGTCGGCGCGGCCGGTGAAGCGGAGTTGGCCGTCGGCGTCGCGGCGGGCGAGGTCCCCGGTGCGGTACATCCGGTCGCCGGGGGCGCCGTACGGGTCGGGCAGGAAGCGCTGGGCGGTGAGGCCGGGGCGGCCGAGGTAGCCGCGGGCGAGGCCGGGGCCGGCCAGGTGGAGCTCCCCGGTGACGCCGGGCGGCACCGGCCGCAGGGCGGTGTCCAGGACGTACGCGCGGGTGGCGCCGCTGGGCCGGCCGATCGCGGGGGTGCCGGTGCCGGGGGTGAGCGGGCCGGTCCAGCTGGCGACGACGGTGGCCTCGGTGGGGCCGTAGGAGTTGATCATCCGTCGGCCGGGGGCCCAGGTGTCGACCAGGTCGGCCGGGCAGGCCTCGGCGCCGACCACCAGGGTGCGCAGGTCCGGGAGGGCGGCGGCGGTTGCGGGTTCCACGGTGGCCAGGGCCGCCGGGGGGATCAGGGTGTGGCTGATCCGGCGGGCGGCGAGGACCTCGGCGAGCCGTTCGCCGACCAGCGGTCCTTCCTCGCCGGTGACCAGGGCGGCCCCGGAGAGCAGGGAGATGCACAGTTCCAGCACGGAGGCGTCGAAGCTGGGCGAGGCGAACTGGAGCACCCGGTCGCCGGGGCCGACGGCGTACTGCTCGGCGGCGGCGGCCGCGAAGACGGCGAGGCCGGCGTGGGTCACCAGGACGCCCTTGGGGGTGCCGGTGGAGCCGGAGGTGTAGATGACGTAGGCCGGGTGGGCGGGGGTGAGGGCGGTGGTGCGGTCGGCGTTGGTGGGTGCGGTGTCCGGGCCTTCGGCGGTCCAGACCCCGTCCGGGTCGTCGAGCACCAGGTGGGCGGCGGCGTCACGGATCATGAACGCGCGCCGGGGCGCCGGGTAGTCCGGGTCGACCGGGAGGAAGGCGCCACCGGCCTTGGCGACGGCGAGCTGGGCGACCACCATGGCCGCCGAGCGGGGCAGGGCGAGGGCGACCAGCCGCTCGGGCCCGACGCCGCGCCCGATGAGGTGGTGGGCAAGCCGGTTGGCGGCCCGGTCCAGTTCGGCGTAGCTGAGTTGCCGCTCGCCGTCGAGCAGGGCGGGTGCGTCGGGGGTGGCGGCGGCCCGGCGCTCGAACAGCTCGGGCAGGGTGGCTTCGGGCACCGGGCGGAAGGTGCCGCCGGTCTCGCCGGGCGGCGTGTCCGGTCCGGCCAGCGGCAGCGCGCCGACGGCGCGGGCCGGGTCCTCGGCGACGGCGGTCAGCAGGGTGGCGAGCTGGCCGGCCATCCGCTCGACGGTGGCCGGGTCGAACAGGTCGGTGTTGTAGGTGAGCAGGCCGTGCAGCGCGCCGCTCCCGGTCTCGACGAACTCCAGCACCAGCTCGAAGGCGGTCCGTACGGCGTCGGGCTCGATGCCGGTCACGTCGAGGCCCGGCAGGTCGGGTTCGGCGGACGGCGCGTTCTGGAGCACCACGTGGACCTGGAAGAGCGGGCTGCGGCTGGTGTCGCGCACCGGCTGGACCTCGTCGACCACCTTCTCGAAGGGCACGTCCTGGTGGGCGAAGGCGTCGAGGACGGTCTGCCGCACCTCGCCGAGGAGGGCGGCGAAGGACTGGCCGGGTTCCACCCGGGAGCGCAGCACCAGGGTGTTGACGAAGAATCCGACCAGCTGCTGGATCTCGGGCCGGTGCCGGCCGGAGGTGATGGTGCCGACGGTGATGTCGGTGTCCCCGCAGAGCCGGGCCAGGTAGGCCTGGGCCGCGGCGACCAGGGTGGTGAACAGGGTGGCGCCGCGCTCCCGCCCGACCTCGGTCAGCCGGCGGGCGGTGTCGGCGGGCAGCTCCAGGCGGACGGTGGCGGCGTTGGCGGCGTTGGCGGTGCGCACCGCGGGCCGGGGCCGGTCGGTGGGCAGCCGCGGCGGCACCACGCCGGTCAGTTGGCGCTTCCAGTAGGCGAGCTGTTCCCCGGTGGGGGCGCCTTCGGTGCGCTGCCAGTGGGCGTAGTCGGCGTACTGCACCGGAAGTGGAGCCAACTCGGCTTCCGTGGAGTCGAGTTCGGCACGGTAGAGGTGGGCCAGGTCGGTGAGCAGCACGCCGGTGGACCAGCCGTCGGTGACCATGTGGTGCAGGGTCAGCGCCAGCACGTGTTCGTGGTCGGCCAGCCGGGCCAGGGTGGCGCGCAGCAGGGGTCCGCGGCGCAGGTCGAAGGGGCGGGCGCGTTCGGCGGCGAGCAGGTCGCGCAGGGCCTGCGGCCGTTCGTCGGCGGGCCGGCCGGAGAGGTCGTGCAGCGGCAGCGGGACGACGTGCGGCGGGTTGACCAGTTGGACGCCGTGGCCGTCGACGCTGTCGAAGGTGGTGCGCAGCGACTCGTGCCGGGCCGTCAGGGCGTCCAGGGCCGCGCCGAGGGCGCCGGGGTCGAGAGTGCCGCGCAGCCGCAGCGCGAGCGCGACGTTCTCGGCGACGCCGGGGGTGAACTCCTCCAGGAACCAGAGGCGTTGCTGGGCGTGGGACATCGGGGCCGCGCCCGTGCGGGGCACCGGGACGACGGGCGGGCGGGCCGGGGTGCCGGACGCCTCGGTGAGCAGCCGGGCCAGGCCGGCCGGGGTGGGGTGGTCGAAGACCGCGCGGGGGCCGAGGTCGGCGCCGAAGGCCTCGGCGAGGCGGGCGGCGAGCCGGATGCTGAGGATGGAGTCGCCGCCCAGTGCGAAGAAGTCCTCGTCCGTGCCGGGCGGGCGGATGCCGAGGACCTCGGCGAAGACCTCGGCGGTGCGGTGTTCGGCGGCGGTGCGCGGTTCGACGCGGGCGCGGCGCCCGTGGCCGGGCCGCTCCTCGGGCGCCGGGAGGGCGGCGCGGTCGACCTTGCCGTTGCGGCTCAGTGGGAGGGCGGGGAGCGGGACGACGGCGGCCGGGACGAGGTAGTCGGGCAGGGTGCGGGCGGCGAAGGCCCGCAGTTCCTCGGGGTCGACGGCGCCGACCGGGTAGGCGACCAGCCGGCGGGCGCCGGGCCGGTCCTCCCGGACGACCACGGCGACGTCGGTGACCTTCGGGTGGGCGGCGAGGGCGGCCTCCACCTCGGCGGGCTCGACCCGGAAGCCGCGGATCTTCACCTGGTCGTCGGCGCGGCCGAGGAACTCGACGGTGCCGTCGGGGCGGCGCCGGGCGAGGTCCCCGGTGCGGTACATCCGGGCGCCGGGCGGGCCGGAGGGGTCGGCGAGGAAGCGGGCGGCGGTGGCGCCGGGGCGGCCGAGGTAGCCGCGGGCCAGGCCCTCGCCGGCCAGGTAGAGCTCGCCCGCGCAGCCCGGCGGGACGGGCCGCAGCCGGCCGTCCAGGACGTGCACCCGCCGGTCGTCCAGCGGGCGGCCGATCGGGACGGTGTCGGGCACGGCCGCGGCGTCCGGGAGGGCGTGGGCGGTGGCGAAGGTGGTGGTCTCGGTGGGGCCGTAGCCGTCCGTCACGGTCAGTCCGGGGCAGGCCGCCAGGACGCGGCGCACGGCGGCGGCGGGCACCACGTCGCCGCCGGTCCACAGGGCCCGCAGGCCGGTGAAGCAGTCCGGCGCGTCCTGGGCGAGCAGCCGGAACAGTCCGGCGGTGAGCCACAGCGCCGTCGGTCCGTCCGGTCCGGCGAGGCGGCGCAGCAATGCGGCGTCCACCGGGCCGGCGGGGGCGACGAGCACGCAGCCGCCGTTCAGCAGCGGCGCCCACACCTCGAAGGTGGCGGCGTCGAAGGCGACCGGCGAGTGCAGCAGCACCCGGGCGCAGCTGCCGTCGGTGAAGCGGCTGTCGGTGGCGAGCGAGGCCACGTCGCGGTGCCGGACGGCGACGGCCTTGGGTTCGCCGGTGGAGCCGGAGGTGTACATCACGTACGCCAGCCGGTCGGGGTCGGCGGGCGGAAGGTGCGGGGCGGCCTCGCCGGTCCGTGCGGCGGCGACCTGTTCGGCGGTCAGCCGGTGGGCGGCGCCGGCCCGGTCGAGCAGGGCGCGGCGGCGCTCCTCGGGGGCGCGCGGGTCGACGGGCAGGTAGGCGCCGCCCGCCTTGAGGACGGCCAGTTGGGCGACGACGAGTTCGGTGCCGCGGTCCATCGCCAGCGCCACCCGGTCCTCGGCGGCCAGGCCGTCGGCGAGCAGCCGGGCGGCCAGCCGGTCGGACCAGTCGTCGAGCCCGCGGTACGTCAGTTCCCGCTCGCCGTCGCGCACGGCGGGGGCGTCGGGGGTGCGGCGGGCCTGCTCGGCGAAGATCCCCAGCGGGCTGCGCGGCACCGGCGGGCGGGCGGTGGCGTGCCAGGAGGCCAGCAGTTCGCGGTCGGCCGCGGTGAGCGGGTCCAGCGCGGCGAGGTCGCCGTCCAGGCCGTCGGCGAGGGCGGTCAGCAGCAGGGCGAGGCGGTCGGCGGCGTCCCGGACGGTGCCGTCGTCGAACAGGGCGGGGTCGTAGGCCAGGTCGAAGGCGAGCTGCCCGCTGAGGTGGGCGCGCAGGCACCAGGGGAAGGTGGTGGCGTCGTCGGCGCGCACCTCGACCACCCGCACGCCGGTGCGGTCCGCGGCCGACTCGTCGACGGGGTAGTTCTCGAACACCAGCATGCTGTCGAACAGCGGTTCCCCGGCGGGCAGTTCGCTCAGGGCATGGATCCGGGGCAGCGCCAGGTGGTCGTGGCGGCGGCCGTCGCTCTGCCGGTCCTGGAGGTCCCGCAGCCAGGGCAGCACGCCGCCGGTCGCGGGCGGCCGGACCCGGGCCGGCACGGTGTTGATGAACAGGCCGATCATCGTCTCGACGCCGGGCAGTTCGGCCGGCCGCCCGGAGACGGTGGTGCCGAAGACGACGTCCGCGGTGCCGCCGTAGCGGGCCAGCAGCAGCGCCCACGCTCCCTCGACCAGGGTGTTGACGGTCAGTCCGGCGGCGGCGGCGTTCTCCCGCAGCCGCGCGGAGAGCGCCTCGTCGAGGGCGCGGTGGACGGCGGCGGTGGCCCGGGCCCGGTGCGCTCCCGCGGGCCGGCGGTCGTAGGGCAGCGCGGTCCGTTCGGTGAACCCGGCCAGGGCGCCGCTCCAGTGGTCCTCGGCGGCCTGTTCGTCCTGCTCGCGCAGCCAGGCCAGGAAGTCGGCGAACGGGCGCCGGACCGGGCGGGGCGCCTGCGGTCCGCCGGTGAGCGCGGCGTACTCCTCGCACACCTCGGTGAGCAGCTGTCCGGTGCTCCAGCCGTCCAGGATCACGTGGTGGGTGGACCAGAGCAGCAGCACCTCCTCGCCGGGCAGCGCGGCCAGGGCCAGCCGGCTGAGCGGTGCGGTGCCCAGGTCCAGCCCGGCGGCCCGCTCCTCGGCGAGCAGCCGTTCGGTCCCCCCGGCGCGCTGTTCGGCCGTCAGCGCGCGCCAGTCCAGGTGGCGGACGGGCAGGGCGGCACGGCGCGCGACCAGCTGAACGGGGTGCGGCAGGCCGCGCCAGTGCACGGAGGTGCGCAGCGCCGGGGTGCGGTCGGCGACCTGCTGCCAGGCCGCGGCGAAGGCCGCCGGGTCGGCGACGCCGGCCAGCCGTACGGCGATCCGGTCCACGTAGGCGCCGTCCTCGTCGACCAGGCCGTGGAAGAGCATGCCGGACTGCAGGGGGGTGAGCGGCAGCACGTCCTCGGTGTCGCGGCCGTCGCCGACCAGGGCGTCCAGCCGCTCCTGGTCGAGGCCGGCCAGCGGGAAGTCGGACGGGGTGCGGCCGCCGGCGCCGGGGCTCGCGCAGTGCTCGGCCAGCTCGCGCAGCGCCTGGAGGGTCTGCTCGGCGAGGGCGCGGACGGTGGCCTCGTCGTAGCGGGCCGCGGGGTAGGTCCAGCCCAGTTCGAGCCGGCCGTCCTGGACCGCCCCGATGACGTCCAGCAGGTAGGGGCGGGGCTCGTCGGGGTCGGTGTCCCGTCCGGCCGGGGGCAGCGAGCCGCGCAGCAGCCCGTCGGCGGCGGCGCTGCGGCTGTCCCACTGGCCGTGGTAGTTGAAGCCGATCAGCGGCGCGGCCGCGTCGGCCGGCAGGGCGGACGGGTGCAGGTGGCGCAGGGCGCCGTGGCTGAGTCCGCGCAGCGGGACGGCGCGCAGCTGCTCCTTGACCGAGCGCAGGGTGTCGTGCCAGCCGGCTTCGGGGTCGACGTGCAGGGCGAGCGGGAACTCGGCGGTGAACCAGCCGACCGTCCGGGAGAGGTCCTGGTCGGCGAAGAGGTCCTCGCGGCCGTGGCCCTCCACCCCGATCAGCACGGAGTCGCGGCCGCACCAGCGGGCCAGGGTGCGGCCCAGCGCGCTGAGCAGGACGTCGTTGACCTGGGTGCGGTAGACGTCCGGGACGTGCCGCAGCAGCGCCTCGGTGGTCCGCTCGTCCAGGGTGACGGTGACCGTGGCGGCGGTGCCGTGGGTGTTGGGGCCGGGCCGCCCCTCGGGCAGCCCGGCCGGGGCCTGGCCGGTGCGGGTCCAGTACGCGCTGTCGCCGTCCAGGGCGCCGGAGCGGGTGTGCCGCTCCAGCCGGGCGGCCCAGCGGGTGTAGGAGGTGCCCGGCTCCGGGAGCCGGACGGGTGCGCCGGTGCGGGCGGCGCGGTAGGCCGCTTCGAGGTCGGCGAGCAGGATGCGCCAGGAGACGCCGTCGACGGCCAGGTGGTGGATCGTCAGGACGAGCTGGCCGGCCTGGTCGGCGCCGCCGTCGAAGAACAGGGCGCGCAGCATCCGGCCCTCGACCGGGTCGAGGGAGCGCTGCGCCTCGTCGGCGGCGCGCTGCACCTGCGCTTCCGCCGTGGCCGGGTGGTGGGTGTAGACGCCGTCCGGTGCCTGCTCCAGGACCTCCTGGTGCCAGCCGGATCCGCCCCGGCGGAAGCGGGTGCGCAGCGCCGGGTGGTGCTCCGCCAGGGCCAGCACCGCGGTCCGCAGGGCGGCCGGGTCGGTGCCCGGGGCCAGGGCCAGCCGCTGGGTCATGGTGAAGCGCAGCGCCTCGCCCTCCCGGCGGCCGTCGAGGTACCAGTGCTGGATCGGGGTGAGCGGGGCCTCGGCGGGCTCGGCCACGTCCGCCTCCGTCCGTACCGACGACTCACCGGCGCACAGGGCGAGTTCGGCGACGTTCTGGTAGCGGAAGACGTCCTTGGTGGTGAGGGCGAGGCCGGCGGCGCGGGCCCGGGAGACGATCTGGATGCTGAGGATGGAGTCGCCGCCGAGGGCGAAGAAGTTGTCCCGGGCGCCGACCCGCTCCACGCCCAGCACCTCGGCCCAGATCGCGGCGAGCCGCTGCTCGGTGCCGGGGCGCGGGGCGACGTACGGGGTGGTGCGGTCCGGCTGGGTGGGCGGGGCGGGCAGGGCCCGCCGGTCGGTCTTGCCGCTGACGGTGCGCGGGACGCGGGCCAGCGGGACGAACGCGGTGGGCACCAGGTGGTCGGGCAGGGTGCGGCGCAGCCAGGCCCGCAGTTCCTCGGCGGGCGGCACCCGGTCGCTGGCCGGCACCGGGTAGCCGACCAGCAGGGTCCGGCCGCCCTGTTCGCGGGCGGCGACGGCGCAGTCGGCGAGGTCGGGGTGGGTCAGCAGGGCGGCCTCCACCTCGCCGGGCTCGATCCGGAAGCCGCGGATCTTGACCTGCTCGTCGACCCGGCCGAGGAACTCCAGCTGTCCTTCGGCGTCCCAGCGGGCCAGGTCGCCGGTGCGGTACATCCGGGTGCCGGGGGCGCCGAACGGGTCGGCGAGGAAGCGGGTGGCGGTCAGCCCGGGCCGGTTCAGGTAGCCGCGGGCGACCTGTTCCCCGGCCAGGTACAGCTCCCCGGGCATGCCCGGCGGCACCGGGCGCAGCGCGCCGTCGAGCACGTGGGCGGTGACGCCGCGGCCCGGCCGGCCGATCACCGGGCGCCCGGGGTGGTCCGCGCAGCGGGCGTAGGCGGCGTCGACGGTGCACTCGGTGGGCCCGTACAGGTTGTAGGTGCTCATGCCGTACTCGGCCTGGGCCGCGCACAGGTCCCGCCAGGTGGCGGCGGGGATCGCCTCGCCGCCGAGCTGCAGCAGCCGGGGGTGGTGGGGGGCGGGGGCGAACAGTCCGGCGGCGGTGAGTTCGCGCAGCAGGGAGGGGGTGACGTTGACGACGTCGAGCCGCTGGTCGACGATCCGGGCGAGGAAGGCCTGCGGGTCCAGCCGGACGTCCTCGTCGATCAGGTGGAGTTCCTGGCCGGAGACCAGCAGCAGCGGGCCCTCCCAGCTGGTGTCGAAGGAGAGGGAGGCGCTGAGGGCGACCTTCAGCCGGCTGCCGTCGGCGGTGTGCGGGGCGAGCATCCCCTCCCGGTGGTCGCGGCAGAGGTTGACCAGCTGGCGGTGCTCGACGACCACGCCCTTGGGGCGGCCGGTGGAGCCGGAGGTGTGGATCAGGTAGGCGGCGTGCCCGGGCAGCAGCGGGGCGGTCCGTTCGGCGTCGGTGAGGTCGTGGCCGGGCAGGGCCTCCCACGGCACCTCGCGCAGGGTGTGATCGGTCAGCACCGTGCGCGGCCGGGTGTCGTCGAGCAGCAGGGCGGCCCGCTCCTCGGGCAGGTCCGGGTCGACGAACTGGAGGACGGCGCCGGCCTTGAGCACCGCGAACAGTGCCACCAGCAGGTCGGAGGTGCGCGGCAGCCGGACGGCGACCACCTGCTCCGGGCCGGCGCCGAGGGCGGCCAGGTGGCGGGCGAGGCGGTTGGCCCGGGTGTTGAGCGCGGCGTAGTCGAGGGTGGCGTCGCGGGCGACCAGCGCGGTGGCGTCCGGGGTGCGGGCGGCCTGCTCCTCGAACAGGGCGGTGAAGGTGGTGTCGGGCCCGGGCAGCGGCTCGCCGCGCCCCTGCCGCAGCACCTGCTCCCGCTCCTCCCCGGTCATCAGCGGCAGCGCCCCGACGGCCGTCGCGGGCGCGTCGGCGGCGGCCGCCAGCAGGGTGGCCAGCCGGTCGGCGAGCTGCTGGGCGGTGCGGGCGTCGAAGAGCCCGGTGCTGTACTCCAGGTAGCCGGTCAGGCCGCCGTCGTGCTCGGCGAAGTCGAAGGAGAGGTCGAAGGTGGCGTTGCGGACGGGCGGGGTGAGGGGTTCCACCGTCAGACCGGGCAGCCGGGGCGCCTCGGCGCCGAGGTTGTGCAGCGCCACCATCACCTGGAACAGCGGGGTGCGGCTGGTGTCGCGCTCCGGCTGGAGGACGTCCACCAGCCGTTCGAAGGGCACCTCCTGGTGGGCCAGGGCGTCCAGGACGGTGGCCCGCGCGGCGGTCAGCAGCTCGTGGAAGGACAGCTCGGGGCGGATGTCGCCGCGCAGCACCAGGGTGTTGACGAACATGCCGACCACGTCGTGGAGTTCGCCCTGTTCGCGGCCGGAGGTGACGGTACCGACGGCGATGTCCGTCTGCCCGGTCCAGCGGGCCAGCAGCACCTGGCAGGCGGCCAGCAGGACGGTGTAGAGGGTGCCGTCGGCCTCCCGGCCGCGCTCGCGCAGCCGGGCGGTCAGCTCGGCGGGCAGGGTGAAGGTGACCAGCGCGCCCTCCCGGGTGCGCACCGCCGGGCGCGGCCGGTCGGTGGGCAGCTCCAGCGGGACCAGGCCGTCCAGGGTCCGGCGCCAGTGGTCGAGGTCGGCCTCGGCGGCGGCGGTGCGGGTGCGCTGCCAGGCCGCGTAGTCGGTGTACCGGACGGGCGGCGCGGGCAGCCGCGGGCGGCGGCCTTCGAGGGCGGCGGCGTACAGTTCGCCGAGGTCGCGGCCGAGCACGCCCATCGACCAGCCGTCGGTGGCGATGTGGTGCACCGCCAGGGCGAGGACGTGCTCGTCGGCGGCGGTGCGCAGCAGGCGGGCGCGCAGCACCGGGCCGGCTTCGAGGTCGAAGGGGGTGGCGGCGATCCGCTCCAGGCGGGCGTCCAGGTCGGCCGGCGGGACGTCCTCGCGGGGCAGTTCGACGGGGTGGGGCGGGCGCACCACCTGCCGGGCCCGGCCGTCCCGTTCGGCGTAGGTGGTGCGCAGTGCCTCGTGCCGCTCGACCAGGGCGTCCAGGGCGCCGCCCAGCGCGGCCCGGTCGAGGGTGCCGCGCAGCCGCAGCACGGACAGCGAGGTGTACTCGGTGCTGCCGGGCTCGAAGCGGTCGAGGAACCAGAGCCGCTGCTGGGCGTAGGAGAGCGGCGGTTCGCTGCCCGGGTCGGCGGCGGGGAGGACGGCCGGGGCGGCGGTCCGTGCGGCGCCCGGGCCCGGCTCGCCGAGCGCCTCGGCGAGGTCGGCGAGCACGGGGTGGGTGAACAGCAGCCGGGGCGAGAGGTCGGCGGTGCCGAAGGCGGCGCGCAGCCGGGCGGTGACCCGCACGGCGAGGATGGAGTCGCCGCCGAGGGCGAAGAAGTCGTCCTCGGCGCCGATCGGGCCGGCGTCCAGCACCTCCGTCCAGGCCCGGGCGACCAGCCGCTCGGCGGGGGTGCGGGGCGCGGTGCGCTCGCGGCCGGCGGCGTAGCCGTCCGGTCCGGGCGCCGGCAGGGCGCGCCGGTCGAGCTTGCCGTTGGGGGTGAGCGGCAGGGCGGCCAGCGGCACGTAGGCGGCCGGCACCAGGTAGGCGGGCAGCAGCCGTTCCAGGTGGGCGCGCAGCTCGGCGGCGCCCGGGGGCCGCAGCGGGTCCGTGCCGACGACGTGGGCGACCAGCCGGCGGGTGCCGGCGGTGTCCTCGTGGACGCCGACGGTGGCCAGGCCCACGCCGGGGTGGGTCTGGAGGGCGGCCTCGATCTCGCCGGGTTCGATCCGGTAGCCGCGGATCTTGACCTGCTGGTCGGCGCGGCCCAGGTAGCGCAGGGTGCCGTCGGCCTGCCAGCGGGCCCGGTCGCCGGTGCGGTACATCCGGGTGCCGGGGGCGCCGAACGGGTCGGCGAGGAACCGGGTGGCGGTCAGGCCGGGCCGGTTGAGGTAGCCGCGGGCCAATCCCTCGCCCGCCACGTACAGTTCGCCGACCGCGCCCGGGGGCAGCGGGGCCAGGTCGTCGTCGAGCACGTACAGCCGCAGGTCGGCGATGCCGGTGCCGATCGGGCCGGGGCCGCCGGCGGTGGCGGTGGCGAGGTCCAGCGCGGTGTGGGTGACGTGCACGGTGGTCTCGGTGATGCCGTACATGTTCACCAGGCGCGGCGCGTCCTCGGGGTGGCGCCGGTACCAGTCGGCGAGCCGGGTGACGTCCAGCGCCTCGCCGCCGAAGACCACCGTGCGCAGCGCCAGCCGGGCGGAGACGTCAGGGAGCCGGGCGTCGGCGCGGGCCAGCTGGTGGAAGGCGGACGGGGTCTGGTTGAGGACGGTGACCCGCTCGTCGGCGAGCAGCCGCAGGAAGTCCTCCGGGGAGCGGGCGGTGTCCTCGGGCACCACCACCAGTCGGCCGCCGTGGAGCAGCGGGCCCCACAGCTCCCAGACCGAGAAGTCGAAGGTGTAGGAGTGGAAGAGCGTCCAGACGTCCTCGGCGCCGAAGCCGAACAGCTCCCGGGTCCGCTCGAAGAGCCGCACCACGTTGGCGTGCGGCACCACGACGCCCTTGGGGCGGCCGGTGGAGCCGGAGGTGTAGATGGCGTAGGCGGGGCTGTCGGGCAGCGGGCGGTGGCCGGGGCCTCCCCGCGGGCCGAGCGGGCCGGCCGGGCGCCGGGCCAGGTCGGCGCGCACCCCGGGGTCGGCCAGGGCGAGCACGGGCACGTCGACGCCGGTCGGCCCGTCCGGGGTCTCCGGGGCCTCCCCGGTCTCCAGGGTCACCAGCGCCACCGGGGCGGCGTCGCGCAGCAGTTCGGCTCTGCGTTCGGCGGGCAGGGCCGGGTCGAGCGGCAGGTAGGCCGCACCGGTCTTGAGGGCGGCGAGGACGGCCACCACCAGCTCGGCGGTGCGGGGCAGCGCGAGGGCGACGTACCGCTCGGGGCCGGCGCCGAACTCGGCCAGCCGGTGGGCGAGCCGGTCGGCCCGGGCGTCCAGTTCGGCGTAGTCGAGGTGCTCCTCGCCGCAGGTGACGGCCTCGGCGTCCGGGGTGCGGGCGGCCTGCTCCTCGAAGAGCTCGACCAGGCTGCGCCCGGGCCGGCCCTGCGCGGTGCCGTTCCAGTCGACCAGCAGCCGGCGCCGCTCCTCGGCGGTGGTCCAGGCCAGCGCGCGCAGCGGGCGGTCCAGTCCGGCGGCCAGCTCGGTGAGCAGCAGGCAGAGCCGCTCGGCGAGGGCCCGCACGGTCGCGGCGTCGAACAGGCCGGGGTCGTAGGCGAGGTCGAAGCCGACCTGCCCGCCCTGGTAGGCGCGCAGCACCAGCGGGAAGCTGGTGGCGTCCCGGGAGGAGACCTCGGCCAGGCGCACCCCGGTGCCGGCGGCCCGGGCGTCGTCGAAGGGGTAGTTCTCGAAGGCGACGATGCTGTCGAACAGCGCGCTGCCGGACGGGACGTCGCTGTAGCCGGTGAGTTCGGCGAGCGAGACCGCCGAGTGCCGGCGGGCCTCGGCCTGGTCGTCCTGGAGTTCCCGCAGCCAGTGGGCGGCGGTGCGGGCGCCGTCCACCCGGACCCGGGTGGGCAGGGTGTTGATGAACATGCCGATCATCGACTCGACGCCGGGCAGTTCCTCGGGCCGGCCGGAGACGGTGGTGCCGAACAGCACGTCCGGTTCGCCGCTGTAGCGGGAGAGCAGCAGCGCCCAGGCGCCCTGGACCACGGTGCCCAGGGTCAGCCCGGCGTGGCGGGCGGTGCGGGCGAGCCGCTCGGAGACCTCCTCGGACAGGGCGGCGCTGTGGCTGCCGGCCGAGCGGGCCCGGTGGGCCTCGTGCCGCACCCGGTCGGCGGGCAGCGGGGTGGCGGTGGCGAAGCCGTCCAGGACGGACCGCCAGTGGGCCCGGGCGGCCCCGGCGTCCTGCCCGGCGAGCCAGTGGACGTAGTCGGCGAAGGGCCGGCGCACCGCCGGGGCGGGCGCCGCGCCGGTGGTGAGCGCCGCGTACTCGGCGAACACGTCGGTGAGCACCTGGGCGAGGCTCCAGCCGTCCAGGATCAGGTGGTGGGAGGTCCACAGCAGCTGGACCCGGGCCTCGGGCAGCCGGACCAGGGTGAGCCGGGTGAGCGGGGCGGTGGCGATGTCCAGGCCGAGGGCGAGGTCCTCGGCGCGCAGCCGGGCCAGCCGTTCGGCGCGCTCGGCCGGGTCGGCGGCCCGCAGGTCCAGGTGGGTCACCGGCAGCCGGACGCCCCGGCGCACCACCTGGAGCGGGGCGGGGACGCCCTCCCAGACCACCGAGGTGCGCAGCGCGGGCGTGCGGTCGGCGATCCGCTGCCAGGCCAGGGCGAGGGCGTGCGGGTCGGCGACGCCCTCCAGCAGCAGGGCGGCCTGGTCCAGGTAGACGTCGTCCTCGCCGCCGACCAGGCGGTGGAAGAGCATGCCCTCCTGGAGGGGGGTGAGCGGCAGCAGGTCCGTCACGTCCCGGCCGTCGCCGACCAGCCGGTCCAGCGTCTCCTGGTCGAGCCCGGCGAGCGGGAAGTCGGAGGGGGTGCGGCCGCCGGCGCCGGGGCTCGCGCAGTGTTCGACGATGGCGCCCAGGGCGGTGGTCACGGCCTCGGCCAGCCGCCGGACGGTGTCGGCCTCGTGGACCACGTCGCTGTAGTGCCAGGTGAGTTCGAGTTCGCCGTCGGCGACCACGGCGGAGACGTCGAGCAGGTGGGCCGGCGGCTCGTCCGGGGCGAGGTCCGGGCCGGGGGCCGGCCCGGCGGGGGCGAAGTCGCCGGCCTCGGGGGCGGTCCACTGGCCGTGGTAGTTGAAGCAGACCTGCGGCAGCGGGACGTCCCGCAGGGCCCCGGCGCCCTCGGCGGGCGACCCGAGCCGGGCGAGGGCCTCGTAGCCCAGGCCGCGGCGGGGCACGGCGCGCAGCCGCTCCTTGACCTGCTTGAGGGTGGCGGCCCAGTCGGGGGCGTCGGCGGGGCCGGCCGGGGCGAGGGTGACGGGGTACTGGGTGGTGAACCAGCCGACGGTGCGGGACAGGTCGAGGTCGTCGAAGAGGTCCTCGCGGCCGTGGCCCTCCAGGGCGACGGTGACCCGTCCGGTGCCGGTCCAGTCGGCGAGGGCCCGGCCCAGGGCGCTGAGCAGCACGTCGTTGACCTGGGTGCGGTAGACCTCGGGGACCTTGCGCAGCAGCGCCCCGGTGGTGGCCCGGTCGAGCCGGCTGCGCAGGGTGCGCACCGAGCCGGCCGTGGGGGTGCCGGGCAGGTCGGCGGGCAGCGGCTCGGCGGGGGCGGCGGTCTCGGCGCTCCAGTACGGCAGGTCGGCGTCCAGGCCGCCGGCCCGGACGAGTGCGGCGAGCCGGTGGGCCCAGTCGGTGAACGCGGTGGGCTCGGGCGCGGGCTCGGGGGTGGCGCCCGCGGCGGCCCGCCGGTAGGCCTCGGGCAGCTCGGCGAGCAGCACCCGCCAGGAGACGCTGTCCACGGCGAGGTGGTGGGCGGTCAGGAAGAGCTGGGACCGCTGCCCGTCGGCGGGGCGGAACAGGACGGCGCGCAGCAGGGCGCCGGTGGCCGGGTCCAGTTGGGCGCGGGCGGTCTCGGCGGCCTCCAGTCTGGCGGTCTCGGCGGCTCCGGTCCGGTCCGCGCCCGGGTCGAGGACAGTCAGCGTTCCCGCGGCGTCGGCGACCGGTTCCTGGCGCCAGTCGGCCCCGGTGCGGGTGAAGCGGGTGCGCAGCGCGGGGTGGGCGGCCACCAGGGCGGTCAGTGCCCGTTCCAGGGCCGGTTCGTCCAGGTCGTGCGGCAGGTCGAGCAGCATCGACATGGTGAAGTGGCGCAGCGGGCCGTGGGCGGCGAAGAACCACTCCTGGACGGGGGTGAGCGGGGCGGGCCCCTCCTCCCGGTGCCGCTCGACGGCGGCCCCGGCGCCGGCGGTGCGGGCGGCGGCGGCCAGGTCGGCGACGGTCTGGTGGCGGAAGACGTCCTGGGAGCCGATCCGCAGGCCTTCGGCGCGGGCCCGGGAGACGGCCTGGATGCTCAGGATCGAGTCGCCGCCGAGTTCGAAGAAGTTGTCGGTGACGCCGACCCTGGGCACGCCGAGCACCTCGGCCCAGATGGCGGCGAGGGTCTCCTCCTCCGGGGTCCGCGGGGCGACGAACTCCCCTTCCCTGGCCTCGGTTTCGGGGGCGGGCAGGGCGCGGCGGTCGAGCTTGCCGCTGGTGCCGAGCGGTAGCGCGTCGAGCACGGTGAAGGAGGACGGCACCAGGTGGTCGGGCAGCACCCGGCGCAGGGCGGCGCGCAGTTCGGCGAAGGGGCGGGCGGCGCCGTCGGCGAACACCAGGTAGGCGGCCAGCCGGTTCTGTCCGTGGGCGTCGGGGACGGCGACCACGGCGGCCGCGGCGACCTCCGGCAGGTCGAGCAGGGCGGCCTCGATCTCGCCGGGTTCGATCCGGTGGCCGCGCACCTTGACCTGGTCGTCGGCGCGCCCGAGGTACTCCAGGCGCCCGTCGGCGGTCCACCGGGCGAGGTCGCCGGTGCGGTACATCCGGCTGCCGGGCGGGCCGTACGGGTCGGCGGTGAAGCGGGCGGCGGTCAGGCCGGGGCGGCCGGCGTAGCCGCGGGCTACCTGCTCGCCGGCCAGGTGGAGTTCGCCGCTCACCCCGGGCGGCACCGGCCGGAGCCGCCCGTCCAGGACGTAGGCGCGGACGTTGGGCAGCGGGCGGCCCACCAGCGGCCGGTCCCCGCCGTCGATCCGGCAGGCGAGCGCGTCGACGGTGCACTCGGTGGGGCCGTAGTAGTTGTAGGCGGCCGTCCCGGGGCGGGCGGCGAGTTCGCGCCAGAGCCGGGGGGCGACCGCCTCGCCGCCGAGCATCAGCACCCGGGGGCGGTGGCGGGGGTCGTCGAGCAGCCCGGCGGGCAGCAGTTGGCGCAGGTAGGAGGGGGTGAGGTCGAGGAAGTCGATCCGGTGGCGCACGACGTACTCGACCAGGGCAGCCGGGTCCATCCGGGTGGTCTCGTCGACCAGGTGCAGCGGGTGGCCGTCGGCCAGCAGCAGCAGGCCCTCCAGCGAGGTGTCGAAGGAGAGGGAGGCGGTCAGCGCGACGTTCAGCGGCCCGCCGCCGGCGTCGGCGACGAAGCCGGCCCGGTGGGCGGCGAGCAGGTGGGCCAGGGCGCGGTGCGTGACGGTGACGCCCTTGGGGCGGCCGGTGGAGCCGGAGGTGTAGAGCACGTACGCGGTGGTCGAGAGGTCCGGCGGGGCGAGCGGGCCGGTGGCGCCGGTGTCCGTGCCGCCGGGGACCGTGTCACCGGGGGCGGGGTCCGCCAGGGCGCGCAGGGTCTCCTCGTCCAGCAGCAGGGCCGGGCGGGCGTCCTGAAGCAGGTACTGGACGCGCTCCTCGGGCAGCGCCGGGTCCAGCGGCAGGTAGCCGGCGCCGGCCTTCCAGACCGCGAGGACGGCCACCACCAGGTCGGCGGTGCGCGGCAGCCGCAGCGCGACCAGCCGTTCGGGGCCGGCGCCGCGGGCGACCAGGTGGCGGGCGAGCCGTTCGGCGCGGGCGTCGAGGGTCGCGTAGTCGAGCCGCTCCTCCCCGGCGACCAGGGCGAGGGCGTGCGGGGTCAGGGCGGCCCGGCGGCGGAACAGTTCGGGGTGGCTCACGGCTTCGACGGGCAGCGCGGTGGCGTTCCAGTCCCGGGTGACCCGCTCGGTCTCCCGCGCGGAGAGCAGCGGCAGGGTGGCGAGCGGGCGGTCCGGTTCGGCGGCGGCGCCCTCCAGCAGCCGCAGCAGCTGGTCGGCCGTCCGGCGGGCGGTGGGGGCGTCGAAGAGGTCGGCGCGGTACTCCAGGACGCCGGTGAGCGCCTCGCCGTCGGGGACGAACTCCACGCTGAGGTCGAAGGTGGCGGCCTGCCGGGGCACGGTGACCGGGGCGGTGGCGAGTCCGTGCGGGTCACCGGCCGCGGCCGGGGCGGGGTGCAGCAGCACCAGCACGTCGAACAGCGGGTTGCGGCCGGCCTCGCGGGGCGCGCCGACCGCCTCGACGATCCGCTCGAACGGCGTGTCGCCGTGGGCGAGGGCGTCGTTGCCGGTCCCGGTGGCGGCCGCGAGCAGCTCGCGGAAGGAGGCGTCGGGCGCCACCCGGGTGCGCAGGACCACCGTGTTGACGAAGCAGCCGACGGCCCGTTCCAGCTCGGTGCGGGTGCGGCCGGCCATCAGGGAGCCGACGGTGACGTCCTCCTGGCCGGACCAGCGGGCCAGCAGCGCCTGGGTGCCGGCCACCAGCGCGGTGTTGAGGGTGCCCTGCCGCTCGGCCGCGAGTTCGCGCAGCCGGGCGGTGAGCGGCGCGGGGACGGTGAAGGTGTGCACGGCGCCGGGGCCGGCCTCCTCGCCGCGCCGGGGGTGGTCCAGCGGCAGTTCCGGCGGCACCGCGCCGGCCAGCTTCTCCTTCCAGTGGGCGAGTTGCTTCTCCAGCCGGTCGCCGGAGAGCTGCTCGCGCTGCCACACCGCGAAGTCGGGGTACTGGGCGGCGACCTCGGGCAGCCCGGGTTCGGCGCCGCGGGCCAGGGCGTCGTAGGCGGTGCACAGTTCGTCCAGGACGACGCCCATGGACCAGCCGTCGGTGACGATGTGGTGGGCGGTCAGCTGCAGCACGTGGGCGTGCGGCGACTCGGCCACCAGCAGGGCGCGCAGCAGCGGCCCGCGGGCGAGGTCGAAGGGCCGGGAGTACTCCTGGAGCAGGACGGCGTCCAGGCTCTCGCCGTCGGCCGGTGTGCGGACCGGCAGGTCCACCGGCCCGGCCGGAAGGACGGTCTGCACCGGCCGGCCGTCGCTCTCCGCGAAGGTGGTGCGCAGCGCCTCGTGGCGCGCCACCACGGCGGTCAGCGCCGCGGCGAGGGCCGCGCGGTCCAGCGCGCCGGTGAACCGCAGGGCGACGGCGCTGTTGTAGCGCGGGTCGCCGGGGCGCAGCCGGTCCAGGAACCAGAGCCGCTGCTGGACGAAGGAGGGCGGCAGCGGCCGGCTGCGGTCGGCGCGCGGGATGGCCCGGTCGGCGGCGGCCTGCGCGGTGCCGGCCCGGCCGGCCAGCCGCCGGCGCAGGGCCTCGCGCAGGTCGGCGGGCAGGGCGGCGGCACGGTCTCGCTTCGAAGTCGTCATGGTCGGCTCCTCACCGTTCGTCGTCGTCGGGGCGGCCGGAGACGGCGGCTTCGTCGGGTCCGCCCAGGGCGGCGGCTTCGAGTTCGCTGAGCACCAGGTCCTCGACCAGGTCCGCCAGGGCGGCCACGGTGCGGGAGACCAGCACGTCGCGGGGGGTGAGCGTGACGCCGAAGGCGTCGTTGGCCCGGGAGGCGATCAGCAGGGCGCGCATGGAGTCGCCGCCGAGCTGGAAGAAGTCGTCGGTGGCGCCGACGTCGGTGTGCAGGGTCTCGGCCCAGATCTCCGCCACCGCCTCCTCGGTGGGGGTGCGGGGTGCGACCCGCTCGGCCGGCCCGGTCTCCTCCGGCCCGGGGGCGGGCAGGGCGGCGCGGTCGGTCTTGCCGCTCGCGGTGAGCGGGAAGCGCTCCAGCACCGCGAAGGCGGTGGGGACCATGGGGCCGGGCAGCGAGCGAGCGGCCAGGGCGCGCAGTTCGGCACCGGTGGGCGGTTCGGCGCCGGGGGCGGCCAGCAGGTGGGCGACCAGCCGGGGCAGCCCGGGCTCGTCCTCCCGGATGCTCACCACGGCGTCCAGCACGGCCGGGTGGCGCGTCAGCACGGCCTCCACCTCGCCCGCCTCGATCCGGTGGCCGCGCAGTTTGAGCTGGTGGTCGGTGCGGCCCAGGTAGTGCAGTTCGCCGTGGCGGTCGCGGCGCACCAGGTCCCCGGTGCGGTACATCCGGCCGCCGGGCGGCCCGTACGGGTCGGCGGTGAAGCGGGCGGCGGTCAGGCCGGGGCGGCCGAGGTAGCCGCGGGCGAGGGCCGGTCCGCTGAGCCACAGTTCGCCGGGGACGCCGTCGGGCACCGGCCGCAGCCGGGCGTCCAGGACGTACGCGCCGGTGGCGGGCAGCGGGCGGCCGATCGGCGGGGCGGCGCCGTCCGCGGTCAGCGGCGCGGACCAGGTGGCGACCACGGTGGCCTCGGTGGGGCCGTAGGAGTTGACCATCCGGTGGTGCGGGGCCCAGCGGGCGACCAGGTCGGCGCCGCAGGCCTCGGCCCCGACGATCAGCGTCCTGAGGTCGGGCAGGCTGCCGAGGGTGTCGGCCGGCAGGGTGGCCAGGGCGGCGGGCGGCAGCAGGGTGTGGGTGATCCGCTCCGCCCGCAGCAGCCCGGCCAGCCGGTCGCCGAGCAGGGGGCCGGGCTCGGGCACCACCAGCCGGGCGCCGTGCGGCAGGGCCAGGCACAGTTCGAGCACCGAGGCGTCGAAGCTGGGGGTGGCGAAGGCGAGCACCCGGTCCCCCGGGGCGGCCCGGTAGTGCGCGGCCTCGGCGGCGGCGAAGGCCGCGAGCCCGCGGTGGGTGACGACGACGCCCTTGGGGGTGCCGGTGGAGCCGGAGGTGAAGATGACGTAGGCGGGGTCGTCCGGGTCGAGCGGGCGGGTCCGGTCGGCGTCGGTGGGCCGGTGGCCGGGGGTGCCGGCCGGCTCGGCGGCGAGGAGCTCGGCGACCTCCTTGGCGTCCAGGGTCAGGGCCGGGGCCGCGTCGCGCAGCATCGCCTCGATCCGTTCCTCGGGGTAGTGCGGGTCGACGGGCAGGAAGGCGGCGCCGGTCTTGGCCACCGCGAGTTCGGCGAGCACGGTGTCGGCCGAGCGGGGCAGCAGCAGGGCGACGAGCCGCCCGGGGCCGGCGCCGCGGGCGATCAGCCGGTGGGCCAGCCGGTTGGCGAGGACCTCGGCCCCGGCGAAGGTCAGCTCCAGGCCGGCCGCGCTCAGCGCGACGGCCTGCGGCCACCGGTCCACGGCGGCCTCGACCAGGGCGGGCAGGGTCGCCGGGGGCACCGGGCCGGTCTCCGGGCGGGCCGGGCCGCGCAGCAGCCGCTCGCGTTCGCCGGGCGGCAGCAGGTCGAGCCCGTCCAGCGGGGTGGTGCCGTCCGAGTCGGCCAGCGCGGACAGGGTGTGCAGCAGCTGGTCGGCGAGGCGCCGGGCGGTCTCCCGGTCGAGGAAGCGCGGGTCGTGGCCGAGTTCCACGGCGAGCCGCTCGCCGGGCGAGACCACCACGGTGAGCGGGTAGTTGGTGGCCTCCCGGGCGTCCAGTTCGCGCACCAGCAGGCCGTGCGCGCCGGCCGTGGCGTCGCCGACCGGGTAGTTCTCGAAGACGACCAGGCTGTCGAACAGCTCGGTGCCCGGCGGGACCTGGCTGAGCCCGTGCATCCGGGCCAGCGGCAGGTGGTCGAAGCGGCGGTCCTCGGCCTGCTCCTCCTGGAGGGTGCGCAGCCAGTCGGCGCAGGGCCGGCGGCCGTCGACGGCGACCCGGGCGGGCAGGGTGGTGATGAACAGGCCGACGATGCCGTCGGATCCGGCCAGGTCGGCGGGCCGGCCGGAGACGGTGGTGCCGAAGCAGACCCGCTGTTCCCCGCTCCAGCGCGACAGCAGCAGCGCCCAGGCGCCCTGCACCACGGTGTTGAGGGTGAGGCGGTGGCGGCGGGCGAACTCCTGGAGCCGCTCGGTGTCCGCCTCGTCCAGCCGGTGCGAGAGCCAGTCCCCGGAGCGGGCCGTGTCGCCCGGGGCGGGGCGGCGGTCGTAGGGCAGCGCGGTGGGGGCGGTGAGGTCGGCCAGCGCGGTGCGCCAGTGCTCGACGGCGGCGCCGGTGTCGCGCTCCGCGAGCCAGCCGACGTAGTCGGCGAAGGGCCGGCGCTCGGGCAGTTCGGGCCGCTCGCCCCGGGCGAGGGCGGCGTGGGCGGCCAGCACGTCCGCGAGGACGTGGAAGACGCTCCAGCCGTCCAGCAGCACGTGGTGGAAGGCCCAGACCACCCGGACCCGGTCCGGGCCGAGCCGGATCAGGTCGAGCCGCAGCAGCGGGGCCCGGTCCAGGGCCAGGGGGTGCGCCCGCCGTTCGGCGAGCAGGTCCTCCAGCCGGGCTTCGCGCTGTGCCGCGCCCAGGTCGCTCCAGTCGTGTTCGGTGACCGGGAGCGTCGCCTGCCGGTGGACCACCTGGAGCGGCACGGGAACGTCCCGCAGCACCACGGAGGTGCGCAGCACCGGGGTGCGGTCGACGACGTGCTGCCAGGCGGCGGCCAGCAGGCCGGGGTCGCGGGCGCCGTCCAGGACGAAGGTGATCTGCTCGACGTACAGGCCGTGTTCGGCCTCGTCGAGGCCGTGCACCACCATGCCGGTCTGGGTGGGGGTGAGCGGCTGGATCTCCGTCACGTCCCGGCCGGTGCCGGCCAGCCGGTCGACGCCGGCCTGGTCCAGGCCGGCCAGTGGGAAGTCGGAGGGGGTGCGGCCGCCGGCGCCGGGTTCGGCGCAGTGGCGGACGATCTCCCGCAGCTCGTCCAGCAGTTCGGCGGCCAGCCGGGCGACCGTCCCGCTGTGGTGCACCTCGCGGGAGTAGGACCAGGTGAAGGAGAGCCGGCCCTCGGCTACCAGGCCGAGCACGTCCAGCAGGTGGGGGCGGCGGGCGGTGCGGTCCATGCCGCCGGTGAGCGGGCCTGCCGGGGCGTGCAGCAGGCCGCCGGGGCTGGCGCTCCGGTCCTGCCGGCCCAGGTAGTTGAAGCCGATCTGCGGCAGCGCGAGGCCGGGCTCCGGCTTGAGGTGGCGCAGGGCGCCGTGGCCGAGGCCGCCGTTCGGGACGGCGCGCAGGCTCTCCTTGACGGCCTTCAGGGCGGTGCCGGTGTCCGCGTCCGGGGGCACGTCCAGGGCGACGGGGTACATCGCGGTGAACCAGCCGACGGTGCGGGACAGGTCGACGCCGTCGAGGAGTTCCTCGCGGCCGTGGCCCTCCAGGGTGACCAGGACCCGGTTCTGTCCGGTCCAGCGGGCCAGCACCCGGCCGAGGGCGCAGAGCAGGACGTCGTTGACCCGGGTGCGGTAGGCCTCCGGGACGTCCTGGAGCAGCCGGCGGGTGTCCTCGGCGCCCAGGGCGAAGGTCAGCGACTCCTCGGCCTCGGCCGTGTTGGCGCCGTCGAGGTCGGTGGGCAGCGCGGTGGCCGCACCGTCCGCCAGGCGCTGCCAGTACGGGAGTTCCGCGTCGAAGCCGCCGGCCGCGGTGTGCGCGGCGAGGCGTTCGGCCCAGGCCCGGAAGGAGGTGCTCTTGGCGCCGAGGTCGGACCGCTCGCCCGCGGCCGCCGCGCGGTGGGCGCGCTCCAGGTCCTCCAGCAGGATCCGCCAGGACACCGCGTCGACCACCAGGTGGTGCGCGGCCAGCAGCAGCACCGGGCGGGGGTCGTCGGCGAAGCGGCAGAGCGCGGCGCGCAGCAGCGGCCCGGCGGCCAGGTCGAAGCCCTCGGCGAGGCGCTCGCCGAGGTCGCGCAGGGCGCTCTCGCGTTCCTCGCCCTCGGCGGCGGGCAGCTCGTGGACCCGCAGGTCGGGGGCCTGGCCGGGGTCGGTGCCGTACTGGCGCCACCGGCCGTCGGGGAGCGGCTCGCAGCGCAGCCGCAGGGCGTCGTGGTGGTCCAGGACGGCGGCCAGGGCGGCCCGCAGGGTGGGCTCCTCGGTGCCGGGGGCGAGGGTGAAGGAGACGGACTGGGTGAGCCGGGCGGGGTCGCCGTCGAGGGTGTCCAGCAGCCAGTGCTGGACGGGGGTGAGCGGGGTCTCGCCGGTGACGGCGCCCTGGTCGGCGTCCGTGCCGGGGCGCGGCGCGCGTTCGGCGGCACCGGCGAGTTCGGCGAGGGTCTGGTGGGCGAACAGGTGCCGGGGAGTCAGCGCGAGGCCGGCCCGGCGGGCCGCCGAGACGATCTGGATGCCGAGGATGGAGTCCCCGCCGAGGGCGAAGTAGTTGTCGTCCGCGTTCACCTCGGGCACGCCCAGCACCTCGCGCCAGATCGCGGCGAGGGCCTGCTCGGTTTCGGTGCGCGGCGGCCGGTCGCCGCCGGTGGCCCGGGTGGCCGGGACCGGTTCGGGCAGGGCGCGCCGGTCCAGCTTGCCGGTGGCGCCGAGCGGCAGCCGCTCCAGCGGCACCACCAGGGCGGGCACCAGGTGGTCGGGGAGGGTGCGGCCGAGGAAGGTCCGCCACTCGGCCGGGTCGGGCAGGGCGCCGTCGCGGGGCACCGCGTAGCCCACCAGCCGCTTGTGGCCGTCCTGGTCGACCACCCGGGCCGCGGCCGCCGCCACCTGCGGGTGGCGGGCCAGCGCGGCCTCGACCTCGCCGAGTTCGATCCGGAAGCCGCGCACCTTGACCTGGTCGTCGGCGCGTCCGAGGTAGTCCAGCTCGCCGTCGGCGCTCCAGCGCACCCGGTCGCCGGTGCGGTACATCCTGCTGCCGGGCGGGCCGTAGGGGTCGGGCAGGAAGCGCCCGGCGGTCAGGCCGGGGCGGCCCAGGTAGCCGCGCGCCACGCCGGTGCCGGCCAGGTACAGCTCCCCGGGCGCGCCGACGGGCACCGGGCGCAGCCGCTCGTCCAGGACGTAGGCCCGGGCGCCGCCGACCGGTCGGCCGATCGGCGGGTCGCGGTCGGGGTCGGCGGGGTCGCAGGTGTGGGCGGTGGCGTAGACGGTGGCCTCGGTGGGGCCGTAGATGTTCAGCACCCGGCAGCCGGGGACGGCCTCGCGCACGGTGCGCACGGTGCGGGCGGGCAGTCCTTCGCCGGCCAGCACCACGGTGTCCGCGCCGAGTCGCAGGGCGCCGTCGGCGAGCAGTCCGCCGAGGGCCGAGGGCACCGCGCTGAGCAGGCCGGCCCTCCGGGGGCCGGGGTTCTCGGCCAGGGCCAGCAGGTCGCGCAGGAGTTCCACGCAGCCGCCGGAGAGCAGCGGCGCGAAGATCTCGAACACCGACACGTCGAAGTTGAGCGAGGTGGCGGCGACCACGTGCTCCAGGCCTCGGCCGGCGAACTCGGCGGCGGCCCAGTCGGTCAGGGCGAGCACCGAGGCGTGGGCGACCACCACGCCCTTGGGGCGGCCGGTGGAGCCGGAGGTGTGGATGACGTACGCGGGGTGCTCCGGCAGCAGGGCACCGTGCCGTTCCGGGTCGCCGACGGCGTCGGTGCGGGCGGCGGCCAGCCGTTCCCGGCAGGCCGGGTCGTCCGGCACGATCCGGGCGTACGGGCCGTCGGGGAGCCGTCCTTCGGTCGCGGCGTCGGTGATCACGGCGTCGGGCCGGACGTCCTCGAAGAGGTAGGCGATCCGCTCGGCCGGGTAGCCGGGGTCGACCGGCAGGTACGCGGCGCCGCTCTTGAGCACCGCGAGCAGCGCCACGGCCAGTTCGACGGTGCGGGGCAGCGCGAGCGCGACGAAGCGCTCGGGTCCGGCCCCGGCCGCGATCAGCAGCCGGGCCAGCCGGTTGGAGCGTTCGTCCAGCTCCCGGTAGGTCAGCCGGGCGTCGCCGGAGCGCACGGCCGGGGCGTCGGGGGTGCGGGCGGCCTGCCGGGCGAAGGCCTCGGGCAGGGTGCGCCGGGGCGCCCGGCGCACCGGGCCGCCGAGGCGTTCCAGCAGCTCGCGTCCCTCGGCCGGGTCCAGCAGCGGCAGTTCGCCGGCCGGCCGGTCGAGGCCGGCCGCCATCCCGGCGAGCAGGGTGCGCAGGCTCGCCCCGAGCCGCTCGACGGTGGCGGCGTCGAAGGCGGCCGGGTCGTGGTCCAGACTGACCTCGATGGACTCGCCGGGCGCCACCACCACGCCGAGCGGGTAGCTGGTCGGCTCCAGCACGTGCTCGGTCTCCACGCCCAGGCCGTGCCGGGTCAGCGAATGCGCGTCGAAGGGGTAGTTCTCGAAGACCACGATGCTGTCGAACAGGGCGGTGCCGCCGGGCAGTTCGCTCCAGCCCTGGAGCTGGGCCAGCGAGACGGCGTCGTGCCGGCGGGCCTCGGACTGGTGGTCCTGGACCTCCCGCAGCCAGTCCAGCAGCGGGCGCCGGCCGTCGATCCGCACCCGGGTGGGCAGGGCGTTGATGAACAGCCCCACCATCGAGGTGACGCCGGGGAGTTCGGCGGGCCGGCCGGAGACGATGGTGCCGAACACCACGTCCTCGCCGCCGCCGTAGCGGGAGAGCAGCAGCGCCCAGGCGCCCTGGAGCACGGTGTTGACGGTCAGCCCGGCCTGCCGGGCGGTGGCCCGCAGCCGCTCGGACAGCTCGGGGCCGAGGGCGACCTTCACCGAGGCCGAGGAGGAGGCGCGGTGGGCGCCGGCCGGGCGGCGGTCCCGGGGCAGTTCGGTGGGGGCGGGGAAGCCGGCCAGGGTGTCGCGCCAGTACCGCTCGACCGCCGCCCGGTCCTGGCCGGCCAGCCAGCGCAGGTAGTCGGCGTAGGGTGCGCGCTCGACCGGGGCGGGCGGGCGTCCGGCGGTCAGGGCGGCGTAGCGCTCGCAGACCTCGTCGAAGACCTGGGCGGCGCTCCAGCCGTCGAGCAGCACGTGGTGGAAGGTCCACACCACCCGCACCCGGCTCGGGGTCAGCCGGATCAGGGCCAGCCGCAGCAGCGGCGCGCCGCCCAGGTCGATCCCGGCCGCCCGGTCCTCGGCGAGCAGCCGGGCGGTGTCCTGCTCGACCTGTTCGGCGGGGCGGCCGGTCCAGTCGTGGTGGGTCACCGGGACGGTGGCCCGGTGCTGGACGACCTGGAGCGGTTCGGCGCCGTCCTGCCAGCTGAGCCGGGTGCGCAGGACGGCGTTGGCGTCGGCGGTCCGCTGCCAGGCCTCGGCCAGCGCGTGCGGGTCGGTGACCCCGGTCAGCACCAGCTGGACCTGGTTGACGTAGGTGTCGCCGTCCGGGTCGAGCAGGCTGTGGAAGAGCATCCCGGCCTGCATCGGCGTCAGCGGGTGGACGTCGGCGACGGTGCGGCCGTCCCCGGCGATGCGGTCCACCGCCGCCTGGTCGAGGCGGGCGAGCGGGAAGTCGGCGGGGGTGCGGCCGCCGGCGCCGGGTTCGGCGCAGTGGGCGACGATCCGCTCCAGTGCGTCGAGCATGGCCTCGGCCAGGGCGGTGACGGTGTCGGCGCGGTGCCGGCCGGCGCTGTAGTACCAGCCGATCTCCAGCTCGCCGTCCTCGACCCGGGCGACCACGTCCAGCAGGTGGGGGCGCTCGGTGCCGGGCGCCTCCGCGCCGCCGAGGCCGCCGGGGACGGCGCGGACCAGGGCGGCGCCGTCGGCGGACCAGTCGAAGCGGCCCAGGTAGTTGAAGCTCACGCCGGGGGCGGGGGCGTCGGCGAGCGCCTCGTCCCGGGCCAGGTGGCGCAGCGCGCCGTACCCGAGGCCGCGGTCCGGCACGGCCCGCAGCTGTTCCTTGACGGCCTTCAGGGCGGTGCCCCAGTCCCCCGCCGGGATGTCGAGGGCGACCGGGAAGAGGGAGGTGAACCAGCCGACCGTCCGGGACAGGTCGAGGCCGTCGAAGAGCCGGTCCTCGCGGCCGTGGCCCTCCAGGCCGATGGCGACGGTGCCGCGCCCGGTCCACTCGGCGAGCACCCGGCCGAGCGCGGTGAGCAGCACGTCGTCGATCCGGGTGCGGTAGACCCCGGGGACCTCGCGCAGCAGGGCGTCGGTGCGTTCGCGGTCCAGCCGGACGGTCACCTCGCGCAGGTCGGCGGCGGTGTTGCCGCCGTCGCCGTCCACCGGCAGCGGGGTGGCGCAGGCCCGGGTGGCGGCCGCCCAGTGGGCGCGCTGGTCGGCGAAGCCGCCGGCCGCGGTGTGCCCGGCCAGCCGGCGGGCCCACTCCCGGACGGAGCTGGTGCGGGCGGGCAGCCGCAGCGGGCGGCCCTCGACGGCCTGCCGGTAGGCGGTCTCCAGGTCCTCCAGCAGCACCCGCCAGGAAACGCCGTCGACCGCCAGGTGGTGGACGGCCAGCAGCAGCCGGTCGGGCCGGGCGCCGGCCGCGTCGGCCTGCGGGGTGGCCGACGCGGTGGCCGTCGGGGCGGTGAAGAGGCGGGCGGTGAACAGCGGGCCGCCGTCCAGCCGGAAGGAGGCGTGGGCGGCCTCGGTCACCGCCGCTTCCGCGCCGTGGTCGTGGACCTCCAGCAGCTCGGGGGCGCTCTCCTCGGCCGGGGCGCAGTGCTGCTGCCAGGTGCCGTCCCCGGCCCGGGTGAAGCGGGAGCGCAGCGCGTCGTGGTGGGCCCACAGGGCGGCGAGCGCGCGGCGCAGGGCCTGCGGGTCGACGGCCCCGGGGGCCTCCACCACGACGCACTGGTCGAAGTGCTCGGCGTGCGGCGGGTTCGGGTCGAGGAACCAGTGCTGGATCGGCGTCAGGCCGACCTCGCCGCTGACCGGTTCGGTCCCGGCGACGGTGACGGCGCTGCCGGCGGCCGCGGCCAGCGCGGCGACGGTGGGGTGGCGGAACAGGTCGCGCGGGGAGAGCGCGAGTCCGGCGGCGCGGGCCCGGGAGACGACCTGGATGCTCAGGATGGAGTCGCCGCCGAGCAGGAAGAAGTCGTCGTCCAGCCCGACCCGTTCGACCCCGAGCAGCTCGGCCCAGATCGCGGCGAGCAGCCGCTCGCGGTCGGTGCCGGGGGCGCGGTGGGGGCGGTCGCCGCCCGCCGACCTGTCGGGGGCGGGCAGCCGCCGGCGGTCCACCTTGCCGTTGGCGGTGAGCGGGAGTTCGGGCAGCGTGACGAAGGCCGCGGGCAGCATGTAGTCGGGCAGGTCGGCGGCCAGGTGGGCGCGCAGCTCGGCGGCGCCGGGCGGCTCGGCGCCCTCGGCCGGCACCAGGTGGGCGGCGAGGCTCTTGCGTCCGGCGTCCTGGTACAGCGAGACGACGGCCTCGGCGACGGCCGGGTGGGCGGTGAGCCGGGCCTCGATCTCGGCGGGTTCGATCCGGAAGCCGCGGATCTTGATCTGGTCGTCGGCGCGGCCGACGAAGTGCAGTTCGCCGTCCTCGCTCCACCGGACGGTGTCGCCGGTGCGGTACATCCGCTCGCCGGGCGGGCCGAAGGGGTCGGCGAGGTAGCGGGCGGCGGTCTCGCCGGGGCGGCCCGCGTAGCCGCGGGCGAGGCCGGCCCCGGCGATGTACAGCTCGCCGGTGACGCCGGGCGGCTGCGGCTGGAGCGCGCCGTCCAGGACGTACACCCGGGTGTTGTCCAGCGGGCGGCCGATGGGCAGGACGGCGGGCAGTTCGTCGCCGGCCCGGAAGGCCCGGCGGGTGGCGAAGGTGGTGGTCTCGGTGGGCCCGTAGCCGTCGACCACGGTGAGGCCGGGGCAGGCCGCCAGGACCTTGCGGACGACGGCGCCGGGCACCGCCTCGCCGCCGGTCCACACCTCGTGGGCGCCGCGCAGGCAGCCCGGGTCCTCCTGGGCGAGCAGCCGGAACAGGCCGGCGGTCAGCCACAGGCAGCGCACGCCCTGCTCGGTGACGGCGTGCCGGACGGCGGCGGCGTCCAGGTCCTGCGGCGGGGCGAGCACGGCGGTGCCGCCGCGCAGCAGCGGCACCCACAGTTCGTAGGTGGCGGCGTCGAAGGCGTGCGGGGAGTGCACCAGCACCCGGTCGTGGCCGGCGAAGGCGCGGTCCAGGGCGAGCGCGGCGACGTCCCGGCGGCGCACCGCGACGCCCTTGGGGGTGCCGGTGGAGCCCGAGGTGAACATCAGGTACTGGACGTTGTCGGGGTGGACGGCCGCCGGGGCCGGGGCCGCCGTCCGGTCGTCGGGGAGGTCCACCCGCAGCACCTGCCCGGTGGGGCGCAGCTCGGCGGCCGTGCCGGCCCGGTGGGCGTCGGTGAGCAGCAGGTCGGCACCGGCCTCGGCCAGCATCCGGTGCAGCCGCTCGCGCGGCGCCCGGCCGTCCAGCGGCACGTAGACCGCGCCGGTGCGCACCAGCGCCAGCTGGGCGACGACCAGCTCGACGGAGCGTTCCATCAGCACCCCGACCGGCTGCTCCACCCGGACCCCGTGCGCGGTCAGCCGTCCGGCCAGCTCGGCGGCGCGGGCGTCGAGTTCGCGGTAGGTCAGACGCCGGTCGCCGGCTTCCAGGGCGACGGCCGCGGGGGTGCGGAGCACCTGCGCGGCGAACAGCTCGGCGATGTCGGCGGCGGGTTCCTCGACGGCGGTGGCGTTCCAGTCGGCCAGGACGCGCCGGCGTTCCTCGCCGGTCAGCAGCGGCAGCCGGGCGGGCGGGCGGTGGGCGCCCTCGGGCAGGGCGGTCAGGACGGCGGTGAGCTGCCCGGCCAGCTGCCGCACCGTGGACTCGTCGAACAGCCGCGGGTCGTAGCAGAGCCGCAGGGACAGCTCCGGGCCCGGGTAGGCCAGCAGGGTGAGCGGGTAGTTGGTGGTCTCGATCCCGTCCAGGTCGCGCAGCCGCAGGCCGTGGGCGTCGGCCGCGTCCTCGTCGACGGGGTAGTTCTCGAAGACCACCAGGCTGTCGAACAGGCCGGTCCGCTCGGGCAGTTCGGTGCCGGCCCGCATCCGGGTGAGCGGGACGAAGCCGTGCCGCCGGTCCTCGCTCTGCTCCCGTTGCAGGGTCCGGAGCCAGTCGACCAGGGTGCCGTCCGCGGGCACCGCGGTGCGGGCCGGCAGGGTGGTGATGAACAGGCCGGTCATGGTCTCGACGCCGGGCAGCTCGGGCGGGCGCCCGGAGGAGGTGGTGCCGAACACCACCTCGGCCCGCCCGGCCCGGCGGCCCAGCAGCACCGCCCAGGCGCCCTGGACCAGGGTGTTGAAGGTCAGCCCGGAGCCGCGGGCGAGGTCCTCCAGCGCCCTGGTCGCGGCGGCGGGCAGGGTGAACGGCACGGCCCGGGTGGACTCGGCGCGGTGGCTGTGCACCGGCTCGCGGTCGTAGGGCAGCGGTGTCGCCTCGGCGAGCCCGGCGAGGCGGGTGCGCCAGTGCCGTTCGGCCTCGGCGTGGTCGCGCTCGCCCAGCCAGGCCAGGTAGTCGCGGTAGGGCCGGCGCTCCGGCACGGTGCCGTACGGGACCTCGCCGTCCCGTCCCGGTCCGGCCAGGGCGGCGTGCACCGCGAAGACGTCCGAGAGCACCTGGAACAGGCTCCAGCCGTCCAGGACCAGGTGGTGGAAGGACCAGAGCACCCGCACCCGGCTCTCCGGGAGCCGGATCAGCAGCAGCCGCTGGAGCGGGGCCCGCGCCAGGTCGAGGCTGCGGGCCCGGTCGCGGTCCAGCAGTTCGGCGAGCCGGTCGCGGCGCTCCTGCTCGGGCAGTTCGCGCCAGTCCAGGTGGGTGACCGGGACGGCCACCCGGCGGTGCACCACCAGCAGCGGCTCGGGCACCTCCTGCCAGCGGACGTGGGCGCGCAGCACCGCGGTGCGGTCGGTGACCCACTGCCAGGCGGCGGCGAGGCGGGCCGGGTCGGGCACGCCGTCCAGGACGAAGTCCAGCTGCTGGAAGTAGGCGCCGCTGTCCTCCTCGGCGAGGCCGTGGAAGAGCATGCCGGACTGGGTCGGGGTGAGCGGCAGCACGTCCTCCACCGCGCCCGGGTCGGCGCCGGTGATCCGGTCCACGGCCGCCTGGTCGAGCCGGGCCAGCGGGAAGTCGGACGGGGTGCGCCCGGCGGCGCCGGGGCGGGCCGCGTGGCGGGCGAGGTCGGCCAGTTCCTCGGCGAAGCGCCGGGCCAGCGCCTCGACGGTCCCGCTCCGGTGGACGGCGGCGGAGTGGAACCAGGTGAACTCCAGCGCGTCGCCGTCGAGGCGGCCGACCACCTCCAGCGGGTGGGGGCGCTCCGTGCCCGGGTCGGCGTCCAGCTCCAGCGGCCGGAAGGTGCCGCGGAACAGCCCGTCCGGGTCGTCCGGCAGGGCGATGCGGCCCAGGTAGTTGAAGCCGATCCGGGCGGCCGGGACGTCCGGCGCCGTGCCGGGGCGCCCGAGGTAGCGCAGCGCCTCGAAGCCGAGGCCGCGCCGGGGGACGGCGCGCAGCTGTTCCTTGACCTGCTTGAGGACGGTGTCCCAGTCGGCTCCGGCGGGCACGGCCAGGGCGACGGGGTGGCGGGTGGTGAACCAGCCGACCGTACGGCCGAGGTCGAGCTCGGCGAACAGTTCCTCGCGTCCGTGGCCCTCGACGTCCACCACGACCCGCTCCAGCCCGCTCGCCCCGCACAGCGCCCGGCCGAGCGCGCTCAACAGCACGTCGTTGGCCTGGGTGCGGTAGGTGTCGGGCAGGGTGCGCAGCAGGGCGGCGGTGTCGGCGGGGCTCAGCCGGACGGTGACGGAGCGTTCGGTGGCGTAGGTGTCGGGGCCGTCGAGCTCGGCGGGGAACGGCTCGGCGGCGGGCTGCCCGGGCGTTTGGTCGGGCTGCCCGGGCACGGCCCGCGCCCAGTACTCCGTCTCGTCCTCGAAGCCGCCCGCGGCGGCGAAGGCGCTCAGCCGCTCGGCCCACTGCCGCAGCGGCGAGGACTTGCCCGGCAGGGCGGCCGCCCCGTCCCGGCCCTCGCGGCGGGCGCGGTAGGCGGTGTCGAGGTCCTCCAGCAGCACCCGCCAGGAGACCCCGTCGACCACCAGGTGGTGGACGGCCAGGTGCAGGACCGGGGGCCGGTCCCCGGCGCGCTCGTGCAGCACGGCGCGCAGCAGCGGCCCGCCGCCGCCCAGGTCGTGGGGGCCGAAGTGCGGGGTGTCCCGGTCCGGGCCGGTGTGCCGGGTCAGGGTGAGCCGGGCGGCCGGCTCCCGGATGTGCCAGCGCGCGGCGCCGGCACCGTCCGGGGCGGTGAAGGCCGAACGCAGCGCGTCGTGGTGGGCGACCAGGTCGTTCAGGGCCTCCTCCAGGGCCGCCCGGTCCAGGTCGCCGGGCAGCAGCAGGGAGAGCGCCTGGCCGAAGTGGCCGACCCGGTCGGCGGCCCGGCCGAGCCACCAGCGCTGGATCGGGGTCGGCACGGCCTCCCCGGTGGCGGCCGCCGGCGCGGGCACGGGCGGCGCCTCGGCGTCCTCCGCGGCCAGGGCGAGCGCGGCGACCGTCTGGTGGCGGTAGAGGTCCCGGGAGGTGAGCGCCAGCCCGGCCTGCCGGGAGCGGGCCACCACCTGGATGCCGAGGATGGAGTCGCCGCCGAGGTCGAAGAAGTTGTCGTCGGCGCCGACCCGCTCCAGCCGCAGCACCTCGGCCCAGATCCCGGCGAGCGCCCGTTCGGCGGGGGTGCGGGGGGCGACGTGGCGGACGGCGCCGGCCGCCGGCCCGGGGTCGGGCAGCCGGCCGCGGTCGAGGGTGCCGTCGGGGCCCAGCGGCAGGGCGGGCAGCGGCACCACGACGGCGGGGACCAGGTGGTCGGGCAGGGTCAGGGCGAGGGTGCGGCGCACCGCCTCGGGCTCGACCCGGCCGCCGGGGACGGGCACCACGTACCCGACCAGCCGCCTGGGGTCGCCGGTGAGGACGGCGGCCGCCTCGGCCACCCCGGGGCAGCGCCGCAGCGCCCGCGCCACCTCGTCCGGGTCGGTCCGCAGCCCGCGGGGCTTCGCCCACTGCTCGACCCGCCCGAGGTGCTCCAGCTCGCCGTCTGCGGTCCACCGCACCAGCTCCCCGGTGCGGTGGAGCAGCTCCCCCGGCGCGCCGTACGGGTCGGCGACGAACTGCCCGGCGGCGCCTTCCGGCTGCTCGGGGAAGTCGCCCGCGAGGTACAACTCGCCCGGCACGCCCTGGGGTTGGGGGCGCATCGCACGGTCGAGGACGTAGCCGCGGGTCCAGCCGGGCAGGCCGGACGCGGTGAGCGCCCCGGGCAGCGCGGTGTCCGGCTTCCAGGCGTCGAGCAGCGCCCGCCGCTCCTCCTCGGGGATCAGCGGCAGCTCGGCGAGGGTGCGCTGCGGGCCGTCCGCCATCCCGGCCAGCAGGCGGTGCAGGTGGTCCGCCAGCGCGGTCACGGTCCGCCGGTCGAACAGGTCGGTGTTGTACTCCGCCGTCAGCGTGCAGCCGCCGCCGTCATCGGGGGTGAACTCCAGCACCAGGTCGAAGCGGGCGGCCGGGCGGGGCAGCGGGTGCTCGGCGAAGCGCAGGCCCCCGGCGGGCGCCGGGGCGACAGGGGTCTGCTGGACGACGACGACCTGGACCAGCGGGGTGCGGCCGGGGTCGCGGGGCGGGGCCAGTTCCTCGACCACCCGGTCGAAGGGCACCTCGGCGTGGGCGAAGGCGTCCAGCAGGGTGGTGCGCATGCCCGCCACGAAGTCGTCGACGGTGGCCCGCTCGTCCACGTCGCCGCGCAGCACCACGGTGTTGACGAAGAAGCCGGTCACCTCCTCCAGTTCCCGCCGGTCCCGCCCGTTGGTGACGGTGCCGAAGGCCACGTCCCGCTGGCCGGAGTGGCGCGAGAGCAGCAGCGCGCACGCCCCGGCGAACAGGGTGAACACCGTGGTGCCGCGGCCGGCGGCGAGGTGGCGCAGCCGGTCGACCAGGTCGGCCGGCAGCCGGTGGCGGTGCGCCGCGCCGTTGGTGGTGCGCTGCTCGGGCCGGGGGCGGTCAGTGGGCAGGCGCAGGGTCGGCAGGTCGGCGAGGGTGTGCTTCCAGTAGGCGAGGTCGGGTGCGTGGTCGGTCCGGCGGTGCTGCTCCCAGTGGGCGAAGTCGGGGTACTGGAGGGCGGGGGCGGGCAGGGCGTCGGGTTCGCCGGTGGTCTCCGCCCGGTAGAGGGCGGCCAGTTCGCGGGTGAGGACGCCCACCGACCAGCCGTCGGTGACGATGTGGTGCTGGGCCAGCAGCAGCAGGTGCTCCTCGGCGGCGAGCCGGACCAGCAGCACCCGGGCGAGCGGGCCCCGGGCGAGGTCGTAGGGCCGTTCCAGTTCCTCGGCCAGCAGGCGTTCGGCCGCCGGGGCGCGCTCCGTCTCGGGCAGGGCGCCGAGGTCCTCGGTGCGCAGCGGCAGCTCCGCCCGCTCGGCGACGCGCTGCACCAGCTGCCCGTCGAGGGTGGCGACGGTGGTGCGCAGCGAGTCGTGCCGGGCGGTGAGCCGCCGCAGGGCCCGGTCGAGGGCGTCCCGGTCGAGGGCGCCGTGCAGCCGCAGGGCCACGCCGGTGTGGTTGCCGGTGCCGCCGGGGGCGAGGTCGTCCAGGAACCAGAGCCGGCGCTGGGCGCTGGACAGCGGCAGCGGCTCCCCGCGCGGGGCGGGCGGGATCGGGCCGGTCGGTGCGGCGGCGGGCATCGCGTCGAGCAGCGGGGCGAGGGCGGCGACGGTGCGGGCGGTGAAGACGTCACGCAGGGTGAGCCGGACGCCGAGGCGTTCGGTGATCCGGGCCAGGGTGCGGGCGGCGAGGACGGAGTCGCCGCCGAGGTCGAAGAAGTCGTCCTCCACCCCCACGGCGTCGTGGCCGAGCACCTCGGCCCAGACGGCGGCCAGGGCGCGCTCCCGCTCGGTGCGCGGGGCGGTGCTCCCGGCGGCGGCCTGCCGGGCGGGCGCGGGCAGCGCCCGCTGGTCGATCTTGAGCTGCGGGGTGAGCGGGAACTCGGGCAGCACGACGACGGCGGCGGGCACCAGGTGGGCGGGCAGCGCGGCGGCCAGGGCGGTGCGCAGCTCGGCCGGGTCGGGGGCGTGCCGCGGGTCGGCGGGTGTGGCGTAGCCGACCAGCCGGGTGTGGCCGGGCTCGTCCTCGCGGACCGTCACGACGGCCTGGTCGACGGCGGGGTGGGCGCGCAGCGCGGCCTCGATCTCGCCCGGTTCGATCCGGAAGCCGCGGACCTTGACCTGCCGGTCGAGCCGGCCGAGGAACTCCAGTTCCCCGTCGGCCCTCCAGCGGGCCCGGTCGCCGGTGCGGTAGAGCCGGGCGCCGGGCGCGCCGAAGGGGTCGGCGACGAAGCGCGCGGCGGTCAGGCCGGGTCGGCCGAGGTAGCCGCGGGCGACGCCCTCGCCGCCGAGGTACAGCTCGCCGTCGGTGCCGGGCGGCTGGGGCCGCATGGTCTCGTCGAGCACGTACACCCGGGCGTGCGGCAGGGCGCCGCCGATGGTGGGTGAACCGGTGCCGGCGGTGAGCGGGCCGGTCCAGGTGGCGACGATGGTGGCCTCGGTCGGACCGTAGGAGTTGATCATGCGTCGGCCGGGCGCCCAGCGGTCGACCAGTTCGGCGGAGCAGGCCTCGGCCCCGACGATCAGGGTGCGCAGGTGGCGGCCCGCGCCGGCGGGGACGGTGGCCAGGGCGGCGGGCGGGATCAGGGTGTGGGTGATGCGGTGGTCGTCCAGGACGGCGGCGAGCTCCTCGCCCAGCCAGGGGCCGTCCGGGGGGATCACCAGGGTGGCACCGGTGAGGACGGAGACGAACAGTTCCAGGACGGAGGCGTCGAAGCTGGGCGAGGAGAACTGGAGTACCCGGTCGCCGGGCCGCAGCGCGTAGTTCTCGACGGCGGCGGCGGTGAAGCCGGCGATCCCCCGGTGGGTGACGACGACGCCCTTGGGGGTGCCGGTGGAGCCCGAGGTGTAGATCACGTACGCCGGGTGGTCGGTGCCGGCCGGGGCCGGATCGCCCGTGCCGTCCGCGGCGGCCGGGTCGTCCGGTCCTGCGGGCAGGGCGGTCTCCAGGACCCGGCTCACGGCGGCCGGGTCGTCCAGGACGATCGCGGGGGCGGCGTCGGCGAGCATCAGCGCCCGCCGCTCGGCGGGGTAGGCCGGGTCCACGGGCAGGAAGGCGGCGCCCGCCCGGACGACGGCCAGTTCGGCGGCGACCAGTTCCATGGAGCGCGGCAGGACCAGCGCCACCGTCCGCTCCGGGCCGGCGCCGCGCCGGCGCAGGTCACGGGCCAGTCGCTCGACGCGCTCCGCCAGGTCCCGGTAGGTCCAGCTGCGCCGGCCGTCGGTCACCGCGGGCGCGAGCGGGGTGCGGGCCGCCTGGGCGGCGAACAGCGCGTCCAGGGTCCGGGGCGTCGGGGAGGTGTCTCCGGGGGCTCCGGTGGTGCCGCCGGCCTGCGGCGGGGCGGACGGGTGCACGGGCTGGGCAGGCCGGTCGGCCATGGCGGAAGGTCCTTCCGATGGGGGCGACGACGAGGGCACCGGGGCAGGCGGTAGCCCGCCCTCGGGCCCGGAGGAACAGGGGAACGGGAACACGGCAAAACGGTGGTGCGGCGGTGCGGGGATCGGGCCTACGGCTGCGGGGCCGACCGGCTCAGCCGGAGGCGGCCCGGCGGGCCGTGCGCCCGGAGACCTGCACCCGGTCGACGCGGCCGGTGGCCAGGTCCCGGTGGAAGCGTCCGCCGGGCTCGGGGCGGCCGGTGTCGGGGGCGAGCAGGTCGTAGGAGAGGTCGGTGTAGCAGCGCAGCGGGATCGGCGGGTCGCCGTCGACCGAGAGGGTGGCGGTTCCGTCGCCGGCCGCCTCGATCCGGTAGCGGACCGAGCCGTTGCGGTAGTCGCCCGCGCATCCGGCCAGGGTCGCGGGTTCGGCGAGCGGCACGGGCCCGCGCGCGTCCACCGGTTCGATCGCCGCGGGCACCCGCAGCCCGGCCGACTCCTCCAGTTCGGCTGCGAGTTCGCGCCAGAGCGCGGTGGCGGCGCCGGCGTTGCCGGTGAAGGCGACCACCACTCCGCTGTCCGGGTCGGCCCGCAGGTGGCAGGAGGTGCCCATGGCGTTGCCGTCGTGGCCGCACCAGAACCGCCCGTCCTGCCGGTAGAGCGCCACGCCGGCGCCCCAGCCGTCCGCGAGCGCTCCCGGCCGGGCGGCGGGCTGGGGGCGGCGCATCAGCTCGGCGACGTCCGGGGGCAGCGTCTTGGAGCGGCCGACCAGGGCGGCGCCGAGGGCGGCGAGGTCCGCGGCGCCGGCCAGCAGGGCGCCGGCCGGGGCTTCCAGCGGGGCCAGGTTCTGCCGGACCGCCCGGGGCCGGCCGGTCGCGGCGTTGAGCGCGTGGCCGGCGGCGACCGGTCGCCCGGGCGCGGCCGTGTCGACGAAGACCGGCCCGGTGCCGAAGGGTTCGAGCAGCAGGGCGCGCACCGCCTCCTGCCAGGGCATCCCGGTCACCGTCTCGACCAGGCGCCCGGCGGCGACGTAGCCGGCGTTGGAGTAGGAGAAGTCCGTCCCGGGCCGGAACAGCGCGTCCGGGGCGGTGCACACGGCGGACAGGTAGCGGGTGGCGGTGGTGCGGGCGGCGGCGTCGGAGTCCGGCCCGGTGGGCAGTCCGCCGGTGTGGCCCAGGAGGTGACGAATCGTTACTTCAGGCAGCTGCCGGAGCTCCGGAAGGTGCTCGGCGGCCGGCTCGTCGAGGTCGAGGTCGCCGTCGTCGGCGAGCAGCATCACCAGGGCGGCCGTGTAGGGCTTGGTGAGCGATCCCACCGGAACGGCGGTGTCCTCGGTGAAGGGCTCCATGGTGGCGGTGTCGGCCACCCCGGTGTGCAGGGCGACGGTCTCCGCGCCGGTGTCCAGCACCAGCTGGGCACCGGGCACCCGGTGGGCGCGCGCGAGCGCGTCGAGCCGGTGCTGCAGCTCGCTGCGCAGGACCTGCGGCACCCGTTCTCGTACGGGCGCCGGACTGGCATAGGGCATGGCGGAAGCTCCCGTTGACTGGTTCTCGGGTGCGGGCGCGCCGGGCGCCCGCAAGGGAATTGCGGATTGGAGTGCGGCACAGCGGGGAATTTCCGGCCGTCGGCGCCGCCCGCTTCAGGACGCGCGGGAACGAGGGGAATCGTGGGAAGCCCCGTCGCCCGCGACCGGCCGGCCCGGCATCGGGAATCCCCGGGACACCCGCGGCCGGGCGCCGCACCCGCCCTCGCGGAGCCGTTCCGGGGGCGCATCGACGTGCCCGGGGCGGACGGTGCGAATGCGACCCGAATTCCCCGCCGCACGATGAACGGCGGGCCGGCACGCGGTGAACCGCGAACGGCCGAATACCCTTACCCCGCCGGAACGGTCGGACAGAATCCCGTCCCCCGGCGACCAGCCGCTCTCCCGGCCCCCACCTGCGCAATGGCCGTACCCGGCATGTCCATCCCCCCTGTTTGCGATCCGTCCCCGCACCCGTCGTGCGGAACGCGCCGACGCGGCCGGGGAGCCGCAGAATCCCTGCCGTCCCGAACGCCCGGACGACGAACGCGCAACAGTCTTCACGGCGGGTCAGCCGCTCGCAACCCCTTCCGATTGAACGGAAAGCGACTCCGTCGGTAATCGGAACGCCAAAATCCCTGGTGCGACTCCCGGCCGTGCCCGGAGCACCCGAGAACGGGCTCGAATTCTTTGGCCGAAAATATGAGGTTCAGATCTCACCAGCCACTCGAACAGCTATTCGCAGCAATATCCGAGTGATTTCCCGGACGACTGTGACGGAAGTGCCGGAATACAACGGAATCAATCGGGTGAGCCGTGAGTGAAACCACCCGGACGCGACAACAGGTCCAGCGCGGCGTCGACGAGCACCCCGGGGGCCGGGCCGACGTCCAGCACCGCACCCCGCTCGTCCGGCTGGAGCGGTTCGAGCGCGGCGAGCTGCGAACCGAGCAGCGACCCCGGCATGAAGTGGCCGGTGCGCCCGCCGATCCGCTCCGCCAGCAGCTCGCGGCTCCCCGTCAGATGCAGGAAGAAGGCGTCCGGGCCGGCCTCCCGCAGGACGTCCCGGTAGCGCCGCTTCAGCGCGGAGCAGCTGACCACACCGCCGGTGCCCGCCGCTTCCCGTTCGCGCAGCCACCGCCCGACGGCCTCCAGCCAGGGCCGGCGCCGCCCGTCGTCGAGCGGGATGCCGGCCGCCATCCGGGCGATGGAGTCCGGCCGGTGGAAGTCGTCCCCGTCCGCGAAGGGCACCTCCAGGCGCTCCGCGAGCAGCCGGCCCACCGTCGACTTGCCGGTGCCGGCCACCCCCATGACCACGACGCACGGGGCGCGGCGCTCGTTGCCCGGGGCCATCGGCGCCCCTACCCCCAGAACTGCGGGGGCGGCCCCTGCGAGCCGGCCGGGTACTCCTCCAGCGGCACCAGGCCCCGCTCCCAGCCGGTCAGCACCGGTTCCAGCACCCGCCAGGCCTCCTCCGCCTCGTCGCCGCGGATGGACAGCGCCGGGTCCCCGTTCAGGACGTCCAGCAGCAGCCGGCCGTACGCGGGCAGCTCCTGCGGGTCCATCCGCGCGGTCATCGAGAACGGGGCCAGCCCGTGGGCGTGGGCGCCGATGCCGGTCAGGTCCAGGGTCAGCCCCTCCGGCTCCAGTTCGAAGCGCAGCACGTTGGGCCGGGCCTCCTCACCCCGGCCGAACGGCAGGTGGGGCACCGGGCGGAAGTGCACCGCGACCTCCTTGCGGTCCTCGCCCAGGGCCTTGCCGCTGCGCAGCCGGAACCTCGTCCCGGCCCACCGCCAGCTGGTCAGCTCCAGTTCCACCTCGGCGAAGGTCTCGGTGCGGCGCTCCGGGTCGACGCCCTCCTCCTCGGCGTAGGCGGGGACGTCGCGCTCCCCGATCCGGCCGGGCAGGTAGCGGGCCCGGCGGGTGCGGTGCACCACGTCGTGCTCGGTCAGCGGCCGTACGGAGCGCAGCACGTCCACCTTGCGGTTGCGCAGGTCCCGTTCGCCGAGCGTGATCGGCGGCTCCATGGCCACCAGGCAGAGCAGCTGCAGCAGGTGGTTCTGGATCATGTCCTTGAGCGCTCCGACCTGGTCGTAGTACCCGGCCCGGCCCTCCAGCGCCAGCGTCTCGTCCCAGACGATGTCCACCTCGGAGATGTGGGTGCTGTTCCAGATCGGCTCCAGCACCCGGTTGGCCAGTCGGCTGCCCAGGACGTTCTGGACGGTCGTCATGGCCAGGAAGTGGTCGACCCGGAACACCGCCCGCTCCGGCAGGAGGTCGGCGAGCAGCCGGTTCAGCTCCTGGGCGCCGGCCAGGTCCTCGCCGAACGGCTTCTCCAGCACGATCCGGCTGCCGGCCGGCAGGCCCGCCGCGTGCAGGGCGGTGATCACGGCGGGGAAGAGGGCCGGCGGGAGGGCGAGGTAGACGGCCACCGGTCCCTCGCCGGCGACGACCGCGGCCACGTCCGCGGGGTCGGTGACGTCGGCCCGCCGGTAGCGGACGGCGGCCGCCACCGCCTCCCTGGCCCCGGCCGGGAGGTCGCCGCCGTGCCGGTCGAGCCGGGCCGCGGCCCAGCCGCGGTACCGCTCGGTGTCCCAGTCCTCCCTGCTCGCCCCGGTCACCCGCAGCGAGTCGCCGACGTGTCCCGCCGCCCGCAGCGCGGCCAGCGCCGGCAGCAGGAAGCGGGCGCTGAGGTCCCCGGTCGCGCCGAGGATCGCGAGCCGGTCGATCATCCCCGCCCTCCGGCCCTCGCCCGGCCGATGCTCACGCCGCCGGCGATGATCCCGATGTGGCTGAACGCCTGGGGGAAGTTGCCCATGAACTCTCCTGTGGACGGGTTGATCTGCTCGGACATCAGCCCCAGCGGGCTCGCCCGGGAGCACAGCGAGTCGTACAGCTCCTCCGCCTCCTCGATCCGGCCCTGGCCGACCAGGTTCTCGACCAGCCAGAAGCTGCACAGGACGAAGGCGCCCTCGTCGCCCGGCAGGCCGTCCGGGGACTCCTCGTGGAGGTAGCGGTAGAGCAGCCCGCCGCCCGCCGACAGGCGCTCGGCCACGGCCGCGGCGGTCGCCACCATCCGCGGGTGGTCGGCCGGCACCACCTGGCGCAGCGGCAGCGCGAGCAGGCTCGCGTCCAGCGCGCCGCCGCCGTCCAGGTGGGCGCTGAGGGTCCCGGCGTCCTCGTCCCAGGACTGCTCCAGGACGAGCCGGCGCAGCTCCTCGGCCGAGGCGCGCCAGCGGTCCGTCCCGGCGGGCCGGCCGAGCCGCTCGCCGATCCGCGCGGCCCGGTCGAGGGCCACCTGGCACAGGCCCGCCGAGTAGGTGAACACCCGGCCCTCGCTGCGCACCTCCCAGATGCCCTGGTCCGGCTGCCGCCAGGCCTGCCCGGCGGTGTCGGCCAGCTTGGCCAGGCCGGCCCAGAGCGCGGGCTGGATCTCGCCGCCGGCACGCAGCCACTGCTCGGCGCAGTCCAGGATCTCGCCGTACACGTCGTGCTGGCGCTGGTCGGTCGCGCCGTTGCCCCAGCGCACCGGGGCGGAGCGCTGGTAGCCCTCCAGTTCGCCGTCCTCGATCTCGTCCGGCACCGGGCCGCCCCGCAGGTCGTACATGATCCGGGGCCCCCGGCTGGCCTCGAAGGCGTCCAGGACCCAGCCGAGGAAGGCGTCGGCCTCGCCCCGGAAGCCGATCCGGCGCAGCGCGAACACGGCGAACGCCGCGTCGCGGATCCAGCTGTAGCGGTAGTCCCAGTTGCGGATCCCGCCGATCGGCGCGGGCAGCGAGGAGGTGGGCGCCGCGACCAGCGAGCCGTTGGCCCAGTCGTCGCAGAGCTTCAGGGTGATCGCGGCCCGCCGGACCAGGGGCTCCCGGGGGCCGTCGTACGAGAAGTGCCCCATCCAGCGCCGCCAGGCCTCGGCGGTGCCTTTCAGGGTCGCGTCGGTGTCGAAGCGGTGGTGGCGGTGGAAGCGGCCCCAGGACAGCACGAGGTCCAGGCGTTCGCCCTGCCGCAGCTCGTGGGTGCTGTGCAGGCCGGTCAGCGGACGGTTGGAGCGCAGGTGCAGGCGCAGGTCCGGGCGCCGGTGGGGCCGCACCTCCAGTCCGCTGAACAGGGACCGGGCCTGCGCGCCGCCGCGCGGCTCCAGTTCGGCGCGCAGCCGGACGGTCCCGTCCAGCACCACGGCGGAGCGCACGAGTTCGCCCCGGTCGGCCGGGACGTCGTCGGTGAGGTCGGCGCCGGAGCGCAGGGTCAGCGCGTCGGTGACGCGCACCAGGCCGGTGGGGCCGCGCAGTTCGGTGATCAGGACGCCGGTGTCCGGTTCGTAGCGCTGCCTGGCCTCGATGAGGTCCTCCGGGGCGAGGGTGAAGTGCCCGCCGCGCGCGTGGTCCAGCAGGCCGCAGAACAGCGGTTCGGAGTCGAACCGGGGCAGGCACAGCCACGGGATGGCACCGTCCAGGCCGACCAGGGCGGCGGTCGCGCCGTTCCCGATCAGGCCGAGGTCCTCCAGCGGCGGGTAGCCCCGGCGCCGGCGCACCGGCCGGAACGGTGGGTCGGGGTCGTGCATGCCGCCTCGCTTCCGCAGTGCCGGGGAGTCGGTCGAAGGGGGGGTGGTCCCGGTGCGGCTCCCGCTCCGCCGGCGGCCGGTGACCGGCCGCGCGGCCGACGGCTCCCACCTTCCCGGGGATCGGGCCGGTCCGCGATCCGGCCGCTGCCGGCTGCGGTGCATTCCGGTGAAAGACCCCGGCCCCCGCGGCCCGCCGCTGCCCGCGCGGCCCTGCCGGGCACGGTGGGGCAACTGCTAGCGTCTGAGCACGGACGACGGACGGCGGAGGTTGCTGTGGTGGACAGGGGCGCGGGGCGGGCCTTCATCGGGTCGTTCACCTCGACGGGCGGGCGCGGGATCGTCCTGGCCGCGCTGGACCCGGACACCGGGGCGCTGACCGCCACCGGGGCCGTCGACGCCGTGGACCCCTCCTACCTCGCCCTCGGGCTCGCGACGGGCGGCCCCGTGCTCTACGCCGTGTCCGAGACGGAGCCGGGCGCCGTCACCGCCTACGACATCGCCGGTCCGGTTCCCCGCCCGCTCGGCGCCCCGGTCCCGGTGGACGGGGACCACCCCACCCACCTGAGCCTCTTCCAGGGCCAGCTGCTGACCGCCAACTACGGCTCCGGCAGCGTCAGTGTGCTGCCGCTCGCCGCCGACGGCACCCCGCGGCCCCCGAGCACCGTGCTGCGCCACCGGGGCAGCGGCCCGCACCCGGACCGCCAACGGGCCCCGCACGCCCACCAGGTGCTCCCCGACCCGTCGGGGCGCTGGGTGCTCGCGGTCGACCTCGGCACCGACTCGGTGCGGATCTGCGCCCTGGACCCGGCGACGGGAGGGCCGGCCCCGCACTCGGAGACCGCGCTGCCGCCCGGCACCGGTCCTCGGCACCTGGCCTTCCACCCCTCCGGCCGCCACGCGTACGTGCTCGGCGAGCTGCGCCCCGTGGTGACGGTCTGCCGCTGGGACGCGGCGGCCGGGGCCCTCGAACCGGTCGCGGAGGTCCCGCTGTTCCCCGAGGGCGTCGAAGGCCCGGTCTCCCCGTCGGCCCCGGTGGTCTCCCCCGACGGCCGGTTCCTGTGGGCGGCGGAGCGCGGCACCGACACCATCGTGGTGCTCGCCCTCGACGGGACGGGCGAGCGGGCCCGGGTGGTCACCTCGGTGCCCTGCGGCGGCCGCTGGCCGCGGGACCTGGTGCTGGGCCCCACGGGCACCCGCCTGTACGCGGCGAACGAGCATTCCGGCGACGTCACCTGGTTCGAGGTGGACGGCGTGACGGGCGTCCCCCACCGGGCGGGCTCGCTGGCCGTCCCGTCGGCGTCCACCGTGCTCTTCGGCTGACCGCGGCGCCCGGCCCGTCTCCGGGCGCCCGGCAGCTCACTCGTCCTCGGCGCGGACCACCACGACCGGGACGGTGGCGTGCCGGGTGCAGTGCTGCGCCACCGAGCCCAGCAGCATCCCGGTGAAGCCCCCGAGGCCGCGGCTGCCCACCACCAGCAGGTCCGCCCCCCGGGCCGCCTCGACCAGCGCCCCCGCCGGGGTGCCGTGGCGCGCCTCGGTGCGCACCTCGACCGGCGGCCGCTCCCCCACGGCCTGCCGGACGGTCCGGTCGGCCTCCTGCCGCGCCCGGCCCTCCAGCGCCGCCTCGTCGGTGATCCCCGGGGGGAACCAGCCGCGCGCGCCGTGGTACGTCGGGTACTCCCAGGCGATCACCGCCACCACCGCACCGCCGGTGAGCTCCGCCTGGCGCACGGCCCAGCGCAGCGCCCGCCGGGACGGCTCCGAGCCGTCCACCCCGACCACGATGCGGCCCTTGTCCTCAGGCCGGTCGGCCATGGCTCCTCCTCGACTCGACGGTGGCGGAGGATCGCACCGGTCGGTGGTCCGCCGTCACCGGGCTCGGTGTCCAGCCTGGTACCGACCGCACCGGGCGCGCAGTGCGGCTGGTCCGGGCGGGTGGGTGGGCCGCGGCCGACGACGGGCGGGCCCCGGGTCGGCGGCGCGGGCGCACCGACTGGAAACCTGCACATGAAAACGGATATCGTTTCGCCGGATCCCCCGTGCCGGACCGGTTGCGGGGCCATATGAACATGACAAACACTGGCAGAAGGCGAAGCCTCGAATGCGCACGGACACGGCGGGAGTCGGGATGCGAGTGGACGCCGCGCTGGCCGGGACCTGGGTGGACCGCTGGGAGCGCCAGCAGGAGCGGTACGCGGTGGAGCGCGAGGAGCGCTTCACCGTCATCGCCGACGTACTGGAACAGACCGTCGGACACCGCGGACGGCCGCTCGTCGCCGATCTCGGCAGCGGCCCCGGCTCGCTGTCGGCGCGCGTCGCCGCCCGCCTGCCGCACGCCGAGATCCTCGCCGTCGACATCGACCCGCTGCTGCTCGCCCTCGGCCGCGCCCGGCACCCCGAGGTCGCCCGCTGGATCGAGACCCTGATCGGCCGCCCGGGCTGGGTCGGGGACCTCGGGCTCGACCGCCCGCTGGACGCCGTGGTGTCCACCACCGCGCTGCACTACCCACCGCCGGACGCGCTGCTCGGGATCTACCGCGACCTCGCGGGCGCGCTGCGGCCCGGCGGCGTCCTGGTCAACGGCGACCACCTGATCCCCGAGGACCGGCCGCTCGCCGAGCTCGCCCTCGCGATCGGCCGGCGCCGCGCCCAGCGCCGGGGCGCCGAAGCCGCCGAGGACTGGTCCCAGTGGTGGGCCGCGGCCGGGCGGGTCCCCGAGTTCGCCGACCTGCTGACGGCCCGCGAGCGGCAGCTGCCCCCGACCGACGGCGCCGGCAACGGCCTGTCGGCCGCCCGGCACGGCGAACTGCTGCGGGAGGCCGGCTTCCGGCAGGCCGGACCGGTGTGGCAGTACGGCACCAGCTCCGTCCTCGTCGCCCTGCGCTGACCCCGGCCCGGAAAGCGATCCGGAGCGACCCGTCCGGACAGCGATCCGGAGCACCGACTTCCGTACCGGCACAGTCTTTGCGAGCGCGTGACACACGCGCCCTGTTGATCACCCAGGGAAACGGTTAGCGTTTCCCTCGGTCGCCGACGCCCGCCGCGGTGGGAGCCGCACGCGGCGTCCGACCGCGCGCGCCACGCCGACGCGCGGACCGCCGGGGGACGCGGGCCGACACGGGGCAGCCTGTCGGCGGCTGCGGCCCCCTCCGCCGACTTCTCACGGAGAGCTGGTTTCGCATGCGGCCCTTACCGCTGTATCTCGAACCACGGCTGGAGCCCCCGCTCCGATCCCTCCTGGAGGAACGCGACCTCCTCCACACCCTCACCGACGCCCTGGGATCGCCCCTCAACCTGCTCCTGCCCGAGCAGATCGCCGAGAACCTGGCACGCTTCCAGGCCGTCTACCGCAAGCACCACCTCACCGGCCGGATCCACTTCGCCCACAAGGCGAACCGCTCCAGCGCCCTGGTCCGCCGGCTCGCCGCCACCGACGCCGGACTGGACGTCGCCTCGCTCGCCGAGCTCCAGCACGTGCTCGGAGCCGGCTGCCCACCCGAGCGGATCATGGCGACCGGGCCGAAGAACCGCGAGTACCTCTGGCTGGCGGCCCGCACCGGCGTCACCGTCCACCTGGACTCCCGCGCCGAACTCGACGACCTGGCCGACCTGGTGCGCAAACAGGCCCTGCCCCCGGTGCGCGTCATGCCCCGGCTGTCGGGCTTCCGGGCACCGGGGACCACCGTGCTCACCCGGCCGAGCCGGTTCGGCACCGACGTCGGCGAGCTGACGGAGCTGCTCGACGCGCTCGAACGCCACCGGGACGCCGTGGAGACGACCGGCGTCGCCTACCACCTGGACACCACCGGCGTACCGGAGAAGGCCGTCGCCCTGGAAACCTGCATCACGGTGCTGAACGAGTGCCGGCGCCGGGGGCTGCGGCCCCGCACCGTCGACATCGGCGGCGGGTTCGGGGTCGACTACCTCGCCGACGCCGGCCAGTGGGAGCGGTACACCACCGAACTGACCCATGCCGTCCTGGGCAAGCGGCCCGCGCTGACCTGGCAGGGCCACGGCTACGGGCTGCGCAACGAGTCCGGCAGACTGCGCGGCACCCTCGGCCTGTACCCGGCGCACCGCCCCGTGGCCGCCGAGGCCTACCTGGACGAACTGCTCTCCTACCCGGCGCCCACGCTCGGACGGCCGCTCGGCACCCTGCTGCTGGAGAACCTGTACGACCTGGCGGTGGAACCCGGCCGGGCGCTGGCCGACCAGTGCGGGGCCACCCTCGCCCGCGTCCTGGAGGTCCGGCACACGGCGGCCGGCGAGCACCTGGTGCGGCTGGAGATGAACGCGCGGGACGTCGGCCTGGAGGAGCACGGGCTGCTGATGGACCCTCTGCTGATCCCCCGGCCCGGTGCGCCGGCCACTCCCTGTGCGTCGGACGGCCCGCAGGACGGCTCACCGGACGACTCACCGGGGGACCCGGTCGGGGTCTACCTGATCGGCAACCTCTGCCTGGAGACCGACCTGATCACCCGCCGGACGGTCTTCCTGCCCCGCCTCCCCGCCCCCGGCGACCTGCTCGCCTTCGCCAACACCGCGGGCTACCTCATGGACTTCAGCGCCGGCCGCGCGCTGCGCCAGCCCGTGGCGCGCAAGGTCGCCGCGTACCGGCAGGACGGCGCCTGGCGCTGGCGCCTGGACGAGCAGTACTGGCCCGTCGACGTGACGGCCGCCGCAGGACACCGGGGGGACGGACAGGCATGAGGTACGACAGCATCACCGACGCGATCGGCAACACCCCGCTGGTCCGGATCGACCCGGCGGTCACCGGCCTGCGGCACATCGACCTGTACGCCAAGCTGGAGATGCTCAACCCGTTCGGATCCGTCAAGGACCGCGCCGCCTGGAACATGACCCGCGAGGCCCTGCCCGGCGCCGTCGAACGCGGCGACACCGTCGTGGAACTGTCGAGCGGCAACACCGCCAAGGCGCTCGCACTGATCGCCGGCCTGCACGGACTGCCCTTCAAGAGCGTCACCAACCGGATGAAGGTCCCCGAGGTCAAGGACCTGCTCCTGCTGCTGGGCGCGGAGATCGAGGAACTGCCCGGCCGCACCGAGTGCCTCGACCCGACCGACACCGACGACCCGCTCACCCGCATCCACCGGATGCTCTCCGAGACGGACTCCGGCTACCTGCACACCGACCAGTACTACAGCCCGCTCAACCTCGACGCCCACCTCACCGGCACCGGGCCGGAGATCGTCCGGGACCTCGACGGCCGCGCCCCCGACCACTTCATCGCCTGCGTCGGCACCGCCGGTTCGTCCACCGGCGTCGCCGCCGTGCTGCGCGCCCACAACCCGGCCGTCGAGGTGCTCGGACTGGTCGCCCACAAGTCCGACTTCATCCCCGGCATCCGCACCATCGACGAGGTGCACGAGGTCGGGCTGTTCGACCCCGCCACCTACGACGCCATCGCGTCGGTCACCTCCGACCAGGCCATCGAGGGCATGCTCACCCTGCTGCGCCGCTGCGGCCTGCCGGCCGGCCCGACCGGCGGCGGCGCCCTCTTCGGCGCACTGCGCCACCTGCGCACCGTGGACGCCGACTTGACGCGACGGGCGAGCGGCGAACGGCACACCGCCGTCTTCATCGTCTGCGACCGGGTGGAGAGCTACCTCAGCTACGTCCGCCGCCGCCGGCCCGAGCTGTTCAACCAGCCCGCCCGACCGAACTCGGTGGAGGCCGTGACCCCGGCCGAACTGGCCGCCGCCCGGACCGTCGAGGTCGACGCCGCCCGGAAGTGGATCGCCGAGGACCGGCCGCTCGTGGTCGACCTGCGCGGTCCGTTCGCCTACGCCGCCCTGCACATCGAGGGCTCGATCAACATCGCCGACGAGCTGTTCGACGAACTCCTGCACGGCGGACTGCCGTTCGGAACCAACCAGCCGGTGCTGCTGGCCTGCCCGGTCGGCGAGAAGTCCGCCCGGTACGCCGCGCTGCTCGCCCGGATGGGACACCGGGACGCGCGCAGCCTCACCGGCGGCATCATCGCCTGGCGCGACGCGGGCGCCCCACTGGTCCGGGACTGAGCGGAGCCGGCCATGACCACCCTCACCGAGCTCCACGACTGGCACCGCGACCTGCGGGCGCAGTTCCCCATCATCACCGGCAACCCGGACCGGGCCTACCTGGACAGCGCGGCCACCTCGCAGAAGCCCCGGGCGGTGCTCGACGCCGTCCAGCGCTACCTGACCACCGCCAACGCCAACGCCGGCCGCGGCACCTACACCTGGGCCAACGCCACCACCGCACTGGTCGACCGCACCCGCACCCGGGTCGCCCGCTTCCTCGGCGACCCGGCACCGCAGCAGCACTCCGGCGTCCACTTCGTCAGCGGCACGACCGAGGGGCTGCGCACGGTGGCCCGGGACTGGCTCCCCCACCACCTGCGGGACGGCGACGAGATCATCGTGCCGTTCGCCGACCACCAGGCGAACGCGCTGCCCTGGCTGGAGGCCCAGCGGTTGCTGGCCGGCCAGGGCGTGCGCATCACGGTGCGCGAGCTGCCGTACGACCCGGCCTCCCACGACTACGACCACCGCGCGCTGGCCGGACTCGTCACCGACCGCACGGCGTTCGTCGCCGCCACCCATGTGCACCACGTGTACGGCGGCGACATGAACGTCCACCGCATCCGGGCCGCGGTCGGCCCGGACGTGCCGATCTGCCTGGACGCCGCGCAGAGCGTCGGCCACCTGCCGGTGGACGTCGGCACGCTGGACGTCGACTTCGTGGTCTTCTCCGGACACAAGGCCATGGCCCTGCCCGGCACCGGCGCGGTGTGGGCCCGCAACACCCGGGGCCCGGTCTTCACCCCCGGCGGCTGGAACGGCACGCCCAACACCTGCGGGATCGCCGCTCTGGAGGCCGCCCTGGACTGGCTCGACGCCGCCGGGCCGGACCGCGTCCGGCGGTGGAACACCGCCCTGGCCGCCCGGCTCACCGACGGGCTGCGCACCCTGGACCCGTACGAGGTCCTCGGCTGCCGGTCGAGTCTGGCCGCCGACTCCCGGGTCCAGCAGCGCGAGGGCATCGTCACCTTCCGGCACCGCGGGATCGGCTCCAACGACCTGGGCTTCGTCCTCGACAGCCACGGCCTGATGGTGCGCGCCGACGGCCACTGCCAGGCAAGGGCCGGGGAGCGCGAGAGCTCGGTGCGGGTGAGCCTGCACGTCTACAACGGCCCGGAGGAGATCGACCGGCTGCTCTCCGTGCTGCGCGGGCTGCGGTAGCGGCCCGGGCCGGGGGCGGGGGGGGCCCCCCCCGGCGCGGGACCCGCGGGGGGTGGGGGGGCGCCCGCGGGGCGGGACAAACCCCGGGGGGTTC
>NZ_JBHXEM010000040.1:60490-65032 GCF_042724755.1 Kitasatospora sp. NPDC127067
GTTAAACACGGGCCGGTTGTTGATCTAGGGGATGCTCTCGGTGCTGGGGGGGGTGGGGTCGGGGCCGGGCCCGGGGGCGGCGTCCCGCGCCCGGGCCGCTTCACCGGCGTGGAGTCGGGCGCCGCCGGCGGGCCGTCACATCCGCTGGAGGTTCCGCACCAGTCCGGTCATCTTCGGCGAGGGGGCGACGTTCAGCTCCCGCTGCAGGAACGAGCGGTAGTGCTGGTACGAGCGCAGCGCGCTGGCGAGGTTGCCCTCGGCGAGGTGCACCTCGACCACGATCCGGTGGGCCGTCTCACGGACCGGGTCGATGGCGATCGCCGCCAACGCGGTCTGCAGCGCCGACAGATAGCGCTCCGCGTCGCACAGTTGGTGCGCCAGACCCTCCAGGGCGTACAGCCGCAGCTGGTCCCACCGCTCCCGCTCCAGGGTCAGCCACTCCTCCTCCCAGCCCGGCAGCAGCTCGGCGGCGAGGTCGTCCACGATGTCGTCGCAGCTGACCGGCAACCGGTCGAGCCCGGACACGACCTGCCGTGCGGAGCAGCGCGCCGACCGCAGGTCCACCCGGACCGCCGGGGCGAGGCGCAGCCACTGCCCCGGGCTCTCGACCGGTATGGCCCGGCCGCGCCGCACGTGATAGAGGGCGGTGCGCAGGTTCGCGGCCGAGCGGTGCTGGGTGCAGTCCGGCCAGAGCCGTTCGGCGACCGCCCCGCGCTGGACGCCGCCGTCGTGCAGGGCGAGGAACGCCAGCAGGTGCTGAGCACTCACCGGAAGGGACACACAGCGTCCCGCGTCGGTGGCCTCGAAGCCCCGCAGCAGCTCGATGCCCGGACCGTCCCACAACACACCCCCACTCTGTCCCGACAGTCCGTCGCCCGCACCCGTTCGGACATGCCCCGGTTGCGGCCGAGGCCCGTCACGGCCGTGTCCGCCCGGCCCCGGACCACCGTCGCGCGTGCGTCGCACGGACGTTGTGACGACGTCACGGTGACGCCGCCCGGGCGTCACGGCCGTCGTCGCCGACCGTGACGGCAACGCCCCGCAGTCGACCGGCCGACACCCTAATGGGCCGCCCCCGAACGGGTGTTGGAGAAGCCGCCGATCCGTCGTGGACACCCGGCCCGGTCCGCGGGACCGCCGGCGGTCACGGCGCGTGCATCGACCGGGCCGTGACGCGGCGAACGGCCGCGGCGGATCCGCCACGAGGACGCGACGCGTCCGCGACGGCGCTCCCGCGCCGGCCGTGACGCTCCCCGGCACACTCCCGCGACGGCCGCCCCGTTGACTGGCACCACCTGCTGCCCGGCGGAGCGCACCCGAAGCCCCGCCCGACACCGGAAGGCGATTCCCCATGAAAGCCAGATCGGTGCTGCACGACGTCCGCGCCCCCGAGGACGAACTCCTCGGCGACCCGGCCGTGTGCATCGCCGTCCTGGACGGTCCCGTCGACCTGTCGCACCCCTGCTTCGCGGGCGCGGACCTCACCCGGCTGGACACGCTCGTCGCCGAACCGGCCGGCAACGGCCCGATGTCGCTGCACGGCACCCACGTCGCGAGCCTGCTCTTCGGCCGACCCGACGGTCCGTACGCCGGGATCGCCCCGCGCTGCCGCGGACTGGTCCTGCCGGTCTTCACGGACGCGGGCGAAGGCCGGGTGCCGCAGCTCGACCTGGCCCGGGCCGTCGAACGCGCCGTGCAGGAGGGCGCGCACATCATCAACATCAGCGGCGGCGAAGCCGGCACGGACGCCCAGCCGGACCCCATGCTGGAGCGGGCGCTGCGGCTGTGCGACGAGAACGGGGTCCTGGTGGTCGCGGCCGTCGGCAACGACGGCTGCGACTGCGCCCAGGTGCCGGCCTCCGTCCCGACGGTGCTCGCCGTCGGCGCGGCCGGACCCGACGGCGAGCCGCTGGACATCAGCAACTGGGGCTCCGCGTACGCCGCCCACGGCGTGCTCGCCCCCGGGAGCGACATCGAGGGCGCCGCCCCGGGCGGGGGCGGCGCCGCCCTGACCGGCAGCAGCTTCGCCACACCGCTGGTGGCCGGGGTCGCCGCCCTGCTGGTCGCCGCGCAGGTACGCGCGGGGCGCCCGCCCGACCCGCGGGCGGCCCGCCGGGCCCTGCTGCAGGGCGCGCGGTCCGTGCCCTGCGCACCCGCCGACGCACCGGAGTGCCGGCGCCGGCTGGTCGGTCACCTGGACGCGGCCCGGGCCTACGGGCTCACCGCCCGAGGAGACCTGACGGACCGGCCGGCCACTGCCGGGACCACGGCGGACGGCGCCCGCCGCACCACCCTCCCCCCCGAGGTCGGGGCCGCCGCGGCCGGCGCACCCTCGCTGCTCGGGGCCTCCCCTTACGACTCGCACGAGGGAGCCAGCACCATGGACACCCAGAGCGTTCCCGTCGCCACCGCCGAGGCCGTTCAAGCCCCCCAGGTCGCACCGGCCGCGCAGGCCGTACCTGGCCCGGAGGCCGTCCAGGCCTTCCAGGCCGCACCCGCCGCGCAGAGCGCACCGTACGAAGCCCTCCCCCCGGCCGGAGCCGTCGCCGGGGTGGCGGGCGCCACCGCCGCGGGCGCCCAGCCCGCGGGCGCCACCGCCGTCCCGCCGCCCATGCCACTGACCGCGCCCGCCGTGGCCGCGCCCCCGCCGTCCACCGGCGCGACGGTGTCCGGCCAGGCCCCGGCGGCCCCCTGCGCGTGCCAGGGCGGCGGGCCCTCGGGGGCCGGGCTGCCAGGGGCCGTACCGTCAGGATCCGTGCCGTCGGGGTCCGTGCCGTCGGGATCCGTGCCCTCGGGATCCGTGCCCTCGGGCGGCGGCGTCCGGCCCTCCTGTGCCTCCACCAACAACCGCCCGCTGGTGTTCGCGATCGGCCAGGTCGGCGTGGACTTCCTGACCGAGGCCCGCCGGGACAGCTTCCGCCAGCTGATGGACCCCGTCGAGGTGCCGGTCGAAGGCAAGCCCGATGTGACGAAGGAACTGCCCGCCAATCCCTACGACGCCGACCAGCTGCACAGGTACCTGACCGCCAACCCGTGGGCCTCCGACAAGGTCACCTGGACGCTGAACCTGGAGAGCACACCCGTCTACGCGATGGAGGCCGAACCCGCGGCCGGCATGGACTGGACCAGCAACCCCCTGGTGCAGCTCGGGTCGAGGGCTGAGGTGGAGGCGATCGTCAACGACCGCAGAAAGCTCGCGGACGCCCTGCTGGCACTCGCCGCGCCCGCCGCCCCGGTGTCCACGATCTACCGGTCCTTCCGGGACGCGTACCTCGGCCAGCACAAGTACACCCAGGACGAGGACGGCTACATCTCCCGGATCTCGATACCCGGCCGGCTGACCGACCGGACCGTACGGCTGTTCTCCGGACAGGTCGTGCCGGTCGTCGAGGTCAAGAGCCGCGGCGTCTACATCTGGTACCAGAAGCAGCTGGTGGACGCCGTGGTGAAGGCCGTCATGCGCCAGGCGCACCACGATTCGCTGACGGTCGACGAGACCTACGTCCGCAAGACCATGGACGCGTTCCTCGACAAGGTCTACTACCAGTTCCGCAACCTCGGGCAGACCTCCGCCGACCGGGCGCTGAACTCCGCCGGGACGAACGCGTTCTCGGTCGCCGGCCCGATCAGCAAGGCCATGCTGCTGGGCCAGAGCGTCCCCAGCACCGTGACGGAGTCCGGCAAGCCGATCTCCCTGTACTGCATCGACACCATCTCCGTCGCGAAGAGCCCGTACTGCCGCATGGGATCGGACTGCCAGGACGTGAAGGTGACCTTCTTCGACCCCGAGGACGACCGGCACGCGCGGGTCTCCATGCTGTTCACGATCGACGTCAGCGACGAGTTCCCCGTCACCCTGGCGCCGGCCCACCAGTTCCTGGAGTCCTGAGCACCCGGCACCGTCGGTGTCCACGCCGACCGCACGCCCCCACACCACCCGTCAGGAGGAGACGGATCATGAAAACTCCCGCAGGGCTCCCCAAGCCCACGCCGAGACTGCCGGTCCTCGCACCACCGGTCCGCCGGGACGGCCGGGACGAGGCCGGAACGCTGTCCGGCAGCCCGGGCGTCGTACCGGCCCGGTCGGCCTGCGCCGGCCTCACCGGCCCCGCCCGGAGCATGTGCTACGCGGCCCTCTGACGCCCCGCCCCGGCGGGCCCCGCCGAGGACGGAGTGCAACCAGCACGACGAGAAGGGATGAGCAGAAATGACCAACGAAGAATTCCGTGAGGAGCGCCGGACGTGGACCCCCACGCCGCAGCTCCCGAAGCTGGCGGAGCCGGTGGACCGCACCCGCCGCACCGGCGGCGCCCTGGGCAACACCCCCGGCGTCGAGGCCGACTTCGACTGGGGCAAGCTCGCAGGCACCCTGGCGAATGTGGCCTCCAGCATCTTCTGATGAGGCACCCCGCGCCGGCGGCGGGGCCCCGACGGTGCGGGGGCGGGCCCCCCCCCCGGGGCGCCCCCCGCGGCGGGGGGCCCCCCGGGCACCCCAACCGGTGCTTGTGATTTTAAAAAAAAAAGGCCCCCGAAAGCCAAAAT
>NZ_JBHXEM010000041.1:0-63137 GCF_042724755.1 Kitasatospora sp. NPDC127067
GGCATCGGCACCACCGGCACCGGTGGCGCGGCGGTCTGCAAGGGCGACACCGGTGCCCCGGCGATCCGTGAGGTCAACGGAAAGGCCGAGCTGGTCGCCGTGGCCTCGCGCTCGTGGCAGGGCGGCTGCCTGGGCACCCCGGCCACCGAGACCCGCACCGGCGCCTACAGCTCCCGGGTCGACAACCTCGGCGACTGGGTGAACGACCTGCGCTACCGCACGGCGGAGGTCAAGGCCGGCCTGCACTTGCAGATCATCGACATCAACAGCAGGGTGTGGAACACCGTCGACGACTCCAAGGGCGGCGGCTGGCTCGGCAGCTGGTCGACCGCCAGTAGCCCGTCGCCGACCGCCGTGGACAGCGTCGCCATCGGCGACACCGTGCACGTCTACGCCGTCGGTTCCGACGGCAAGGTCTACACCCACGACGGCAGGGTCGGTGGCGCGTGGACCCCGTGGGTCGAGGTGCCCGGCGGCGCCGGCGGCGCCCAGGGCGTCACCGCCGCGGTCCGCGGCAACACCGTCAGCCTCCAGATCATCGGCTCCGACGGCTCCCTCTACAGCACCCACGCCGACTACGCGGCCGGTGGCTGGCGCGGAAGCTGGGAGCAGGTCGGCGTCAACAAGCTGAAGTCCATCACCAGCGCCACCACCGCGGACGGCGTCGTCCACGTCTTCGCCGTCAATGAGGACCTTCGCGTCTACGGCCGTGACAACAGGCCCGACGGCAGCTGGACCCCGTGGGGCGAGATCCCCGGCGGCGCCGTCGGCGTCCAGGGCATCACCGCCGCCGCCCGCGGCAACACCGTGGACCTCCAGATCATCGGCGGCAGCGGCGACCTGTTCACCACCTACTGCCACTACGGCCTCGGCGGCTGGGACCCGCAGTGGCAGAAGGTCAGCGAGAACCGCCTGAAGGCCATCTCCAGCAGCGTCGAGGGCAACGTCGTCCACCTCGTCGCCGTCAACGAGGACACCAAGGTCTACACCCGCGACGCCGACTACAACGCCGGCAACTGGACGCCGTGGGTCGAGGTCCCCGGGGGCGCCTTCGGTGTGAAGGCGATCACCGCCGCCACCACCGGCTGACCCGGCCCGCACCACGTCCCGCCGGGCCGGCCGCCACCCGGCCGCCGGTCCGGCGGGGCACCCACTTCTCGTACTCCTCAGGGGGAATTCCTGATGTCCCGCAACTCCCAGGTCCGCGCCCGTCGGGCGGGTGTGCTGGTCGCGGCCGCCGCCGCCGGCACGCTGAGCAGCTTCACCCCGGCCGGCGCCGTGGTCGGCGACACGGCCGCCGACGGTTCCTACGCCTCCACCGCGCGGCTGGTGATCGGTGACAACCTGCGCGGCTGCACGGGTGCGCTGGTCGACCACTACTGGGTGGTCACGGCCGCGTCGTGCTTCTCCGACGATCCGGCGCAGCCGCAGGCGCTCGCCGCGGGTGCGCCGAAGTGGAAGACGACCGTGACGGTGGGTGCCAAGTCGGCGCAGGTGGCCGAGTTGGTGCCGCGTTCGGACCGTGACCTGGTGATGGCGCGTCTGGCCACGGCGGTGGACGGTGTCGCGGTGCTGCCGCTGGCGACCACGGCTCCGACGGCCGGGCAGTCGCTGCGCGTTCCCGGCTTCGGCCGGACCAAGGACGAGTGGGTGCCGGGCAAGCTCCACTCCGGTGTCTTCAGCCTCGACTCCGTGGCTCCGACGGGCATCGGCAGCACCGGCACCGGTGGCGCGGCGGTCTGCAAGGGCGACACCGGCGCCCCGGCGATCCGTGAGGTCAACGGAAAGGCCGAGCTGGTGGCCGTGGCCTCGCGCTCGTGGCAGGGCGGCTGCCTGGGCACCCCGGCCACCGAGACCCGCACCGGCGCCTACAGCTCCCGGGTCGACGACCTCGGCGCCTGGGTCAAGCAGGTGAAGGCCTCCCGCCCGGCCAGCGAGCTGTTCGCGCTCGGCGGGGACAGCAAGATCTGGACCAACGAGGGCGCGTACACCACGAACGTGTGGGGCACCTTCGAGGCGGTGCCGGACAGCATCGGCACGCGTCAGGTCAGCGCGGTCACGATGGGCGACACGGTGCGCCTGTTCACGATCGGCGGCGACCAGCGGATCTGGACCGCCGCGAAGAACACCACCTCCGGCAACTGGAGCCCGCCCCAGCCCGTGCCGGACAACAGCGGCATGCGGCAGGTGACCGCCGTCGCCATGGGCGACAAGGTCCGGCTGTACGCGATCGGCGGCGACCAGCGCATCTACACCGCGGCGGGCGACTACACCGCCGGCACCTGGACCGGGTTCGAGCCCCTGCCCAGCAGCTCCATCAAGCAGGTGACCGCCACCGCCGTCGGCAACACCGTGCGCCTGTTCGCGATCGGCGGCGACGACACGATCTGGACCACCACCGGCGACTACACCGCCGGGACGTGGACCACCTTCGAGCAGATCGCCAGCAGCTCCATCCGGCACATCGCCGCCACCACGATCGGCAGCACGGTGCGCCTGTTCGCCGTCGGCGGCGACCAGCAGATCTGGACCACCGACAGCACCGCCAACGGCCCCTGGACCACCTTCGACCAGGTGCCCGGCGTTCTGGGCGTCAAGCAGGTCGCCACCACCACCATCGGCGACACCGTCCGGCTGTTCGCCCTCGGTACCGACGACGCGATCTGGACCGCCGACAAGAAGGCCGACGGCAGCTGGACCACCTTCTACAAGGTCGACAGCAGCGCCATCCAGGGCATCGCCGCCACCACCGGCTGACCCGCCCCGCACCCGTTCCCCGCGGGGGCCGTCGGCACGAGACCGACCGCCCCCGCGGGTCTCCGCAGGCCCACTCGAAGGGAAAGTCCGCATGTCCCGCAAGTCCCAGTTCCGCTCCCGGCGGGCGGGTGTGCTGGCCGCCGTGGCGGCGGCCGCCGCCGGCACGCTGACCACCTTCGCCCCGGCCGGTGCCGTCTCCGGCGACACGGCGGCCGACAGCACCTCCGCCACCACCGCGCGGATCGTCGTCGGCGACCACCTGCGCGGCTGCACCGGCGCGCTGATCGACCACTACTGGCTGCTCAGCGCGGCGTCGTGCTTCGCCGACGACCCGGCGCAGCCGCAGACGCTCGCCGACGGCGCGCCGAAGTGGAACACCACCGCCACCGTCGGCGCGAAGTCGGCCCAGGTCGTCGAGCTGGTGAAGGCCGAGGGCCGTGACCTGGTGATGGCCCGCCTCGCCTCGCCCGTCGACGGCGTCACGCCGCTGGACGTGGGCACCGCCGCGCCGACGGCCGGGCAGTCGCTGCGGGTGTCCGGCTTCGGGCGCACCAAGGCCGAGTGGGTCCCGGACAAGGCGCACACCGGGGCGTTCAGCCTCGACACGGTGAGCGCGACCGGCGTCGGCATCACGGGGACGGGCGGTGCGGTGGTCTGCAAGGGCGACACCGGCGCCCCGGTGGTCCGCGAGGTCAACGGCAGGGCCGAGCTGGTGGCCGTGGCCTCCCGCTCCTGGCAGGGCGGCTGCCTGGACACCCCCGCCGCAGAGACCCGCACCGGCGCGTACGCCGCCCGGGTCGACGACCTCGGTCCGTGGATCACCAGGACCAGGAACTCCACCCCCTCGGGGACCGTGGTGAAGTCGTCGCCGTTCACGGTGGTCGACCCGGCCACCAACCATCCGCTGACCTTCGTCCAGGACAGCAGCAACCACCTGTGGTCGTACGACCCGCTGGGCGAGGGCTGGTCCGACCTGGGCGGCTACGCCGCCGCGCGCCCCACGGCGATCGCCACCCCGGCCGCCGACCCGGCCGACAGCCACGTGATGGTGTACGTCAACGGGCCGGACAACAAGCTCTGGTCCTACGACCGCACCACCAAGCACTGGACCCCTTTCGTCCTGACCCCGGCCGGGACGGCGCTGGCCCCCGACGCGGTGCCGCGCACGGTCGTGGACCCGACCACCAAGCACCTGGTCACCTTCGTCCGGGACACCTCCTACCACCTGTGGTCGGTGGACCCGCAGGGCGAGGGCTGGTACGACTACGGCGGCCTGGCCGCCACCGACCCGGTGCCGGTGGTCAACCCGAGCGACGGCCACGTCGTGGTCTTCTTCAACGGGCCGAACAACCGGCTGAACTACATCGACCGCCGCAGCGCCGGCCGGGTCGAGTTCCCCCTGACCACGTCCGGCACGGCGATGGCCCCGGACGCCGTCCCCTCGACGGTCGTGGACCCCGCCACCGGGCACTTCACCACGTTCGTCCGCGACACCGCCCACCACCTGTGGTCCGCCGATCCGTGGGGTCCCGGCTGGCGCGACCACGGCCCGGTGGCCGCCACCGACCCGGTCGCGTTCGCCGACGAGGCCGGCAAGCGGACCGTGGTGTACGTCAACGGCCCGGACTACAAGCTGAACGCGCTGGACTTCTCCACCGGCACGCTGACGCCGTTCGCCCGCACCCTGGCCGGGGACTCGGTTCCGCACACCGTGCTCGACCCGGTCACCAAGCACCCGGTCACCTACGTCCGGGACTCCGGCAACACCCTGTGGTCCTTCGATCCGGCGGGCCCCACCTGGGCCCGCTTCCGCGGCGGCCCCTCGGTCTGATCCTCGCCGTGCCGTCCGCGCCCGCCCCGCCGAGCGCGGGGCGGGCCGCGCCCCGGCCGGTGAATCTCCTCCGCACCCCGCACCCCGCACCCCGCGCACCTGCGGCGTGCCCTCCTTCCCGAACGTTCCAGGGAGATCCCTCATGTCCCGCAAGTCCCAGGTCCGCTCCTGGCGGGCCGGCGTGCTGGTCGCGGCCGCTGCCGCCGGCACGCTGAGCACCTTCACCCCGGCCGTCGCCGTGGTCGGCGACCCGGCCGCCGACGGCAGCTACGCCTACACCGCGCGCCTGGTGATCGGCGACAACGTGCGCGCCTGCACCGGCGTGCTGGTGGACCGCTACTGGGTGGCCACCGCGGCCTCCTGCTTCTCCGACGACCCGGCGCAGCCGCAGGCCCTCGCGGCGGGCGCGCCCAAGTGGAAGACCACCGCCACCATCGGCCGCACCGACCTGACGACCGGCGCGGGCACGGTGACGGAGGTCGTGGAGCTGGCGCCGCGCCAGGACCGTGACCTGGTCCTCGCCCGGCTGGCCAAGCCCGTCACCGACATCGCCCCGATCGCGGTCGCCACCACCGCCCCCAGCGCCGGGGAGACGCTGCGGGTGCCCGGGTACGGCCGGACCAAGGCCGAGTGGATCACGAACAAGCTGCACAGCGGCGCGTTCAGCCTCGACACCGTGAGCCCGACCGGCATCGGCACCACCGGGACCGGCGGCGCGGCGGTCTGCAAGGGCGACACGGGCGCCCCGGCGATCCGCCAGGTCAACGGCAGGGCCGAGCTGGTGGCCGTGGCCTCCCGCTCCTGGCAGGGCGGCTGCCTGGGCGTGCCCGCCACCGAGACCCGCACCGGCGCGTACTCCTCCCGCGTCGACGACCTCGGCGGGTGGATCGACCAGGTCCGCGGCGGCTGGTGGGACACCGTCACCGCCAACCCGGCCGCCCGCAGCTCGGTTTACGACCCGGTCCGGAAGACCTCCACGGTCTTCGCCGTCGACAGCAACCGCCACGTGGTGTTCTCCACCAGCCCGGACGGCACGACCTGGAGCGGCTGGGCGCAGGTCGGTGGCAACTGGGAGTTCGCGAGCGTTCCCACCGCGGTGTACAACCCCGCCACCGACGCCATCGAGCTGTTCGCGATCGGCACCGACGGCGTGCTGTCCCAGACGTTCTGGGCGCCGGACGGCCAGGGCTGGCGCGAGTGGTACTACCAGGACAACGTCCGGAGGTTCACCGGCAGCCCCACCGCCGTCTACAACCCGGCGACGAAGACCGTGGAGGTCTTCGCCACCCAGACCAACGGCGGCGTCGCGCACGCGTACTACACGCCGGGCATGACGAAGTGGAGCGGCTGGTACGGCATCTACGAGAACTGGCAGTTCGCGAGCAGCCCGAGTGCCGTCTACAACCCCGCCACCGGCGCCATCGAGCTGTTCGCGGTGGGCACCAACGGCGTGTTGTTCCAGACGTACTGGTTGCCGGACGGCAAGAACTGGCACGAGTGGTACTACCAGGCCGACGACCGGAAGTTCACCGGCAGCCCCACGTCCGCCTACAACCCGGTCACCAGGACCGTGGAGGTCTTCGGGACCCAGGCCAACGGGGTCGTCGCGCACGCGTACTACACGCCGGGCATGACGAAGTGGAGCGGCTGGTACGAGATCCCCGGCCGGCAGTTCGCGGGCTCGCCGTCGACGGTCTTCGACCCCGCCACCGGCGGTTTCAAGCTGTTCGTGGTCGGCGGTGACGGTGTCCTCGCCCGCGCCGAGTGGCAGCCCGACGACAAGCGGTGGCGCGACTGGACCTCCGTCGGGGACTGGAAGTTCACCACCGGCCGCTTCCCGACCGTGACGTTCAACGCCACGGCGGGCGTGCTGGACCTCTTCGCCACCGGGCAGAACGGCGCCCTGAACCACGTCACCTACAAGGCCGACCCGGCCCCGGGCGGTTGGGGCGGCTGGACGACGATCGAAGGCAGGACGATGATCACCGGCTGACGCGCGGCACCGAGCGCTGGAAGCACTCCGGGCCCGGCCGTTCCCCCGATCGGTCGGGGGAGCGGCCGGGCCCGGGTCCGTCGGGCGGGCCGACAGGGCCGTCGGAGGCGGAGGCGCCGTCAGAGCCGTTCGGGCACCGGGTTGCCGACGGCCTCGATGGCGCGGCGGACCGGCACCTTCAGCAGGACGACGAAACCGATGACGAAGAAGATCAGCAACGAGATGATCGCCGAGCGGTAGCTGCCGGTGATCTGGTAGGCGAGGCCGAAGACCAGCGGGCCCATCCAGCTGGTGCCGCGGTCGCTGACCTTGTAGAAGCTGAAGTACTCGGCCTCCTTGCCCGGCGGGACGAGGTGGGAGAACAGGGAGCGCGAGAGCGCCTGGCTGCCGCCGAGCACCAGGCCGATCATGCAGGCCAGGGCGTAGAACCAGGCGGGCTGGTGGGCGGGCATGAAGTAGCCCAGGGCCAGCGTGACGACCCAGCCGACCAGCGAGCCGAGGATGGTCCGCTTGGCGCCGTACCGGTGGGCGATCCGGCCGAGCAGCAGGGCGCCGCCGATCGCCACGACCTGGACCAGGAGGACAGCGGTGACCAGCGAGGTCTGCTCCATGCCGAGTTCCTCGCTGCCGTAGAGCGAGGCCTGGGAGACGACGGTCTGGATGCCGTCGTTGTAGCAGAGGAAGGCGGCGAGGTAGAGCAGCGTGAGCGGGTGCTTGCGCATGCCGCGCAGGGTGTCGGCGAGTTGGCGCAGGCTGCCGCCGGTGGGCTCGCCGTCCTCGGCCGGGGCGGCGGTGGGGCTGGGGGCGATGCCGGCCCGGGAGGGCAGCCGCAGCATCGGGACGACGGTGAACAGCGCCCACCACAGGCCGGCCGAGGCGAGGCAGATCCGCACGGCGGTGCCGGAGTCCAGGCCGAACGCGTCGTGGCCCTGGAAGAGCGCCAGGTTGGCGATCAGCAGCAGTCCGCCGCCCGCGTAGCCGTAGGCCCAGCCCTTGGAGGAGACCTTGTCGCGCTCGTCGGGGGAGGCCAGGCCGGGCAGGTAGGCGTAGGAGAGCGCGACCGAGACCGCGTACGAGATGTTGGCGACCACCAGCAGCGCGCCGCCGAGCAGGTAGCGGTCGCCCTGGAGGAGGAACATCCCCATCGTGGCGAGCGAGCCGAGGTACGCGAAGCCGCACATCAGTTCCTTGTGCCGTCCGGTGCGGTCGGCGACCGTGCCGGTGAACAGCATCACCGCGACCGAGAGCAGCACGGAGAAGGAGACCGTGTACGGGAAGAACGATCCTGCACGGATCGTCAGGCCGAGCGGGTGCACATTGCCGGCCGCGTCGGCGGCGTCCTTGGCGACGGAGGTCAGGTACGGGCCGAGGAACACCGTCAGGACGGTGGCCGAGAAGGCGGCGTTGGCCCAGTCGTTGACGTACCAGCCGAACTGTATCCGGCGCAGGGCCCGTCCGTCGTCGTCGGCGGCCGCGGGGCCGGCGGCGGGATCGGTCGGTGGGTCGTCCGGCAGGTGCGTCGCCGAGTTCGTGGTGCTCATGGGGTCCCCATCACCGTGCTGGAGCCGGTACTGCCGTCCGTCCAGCAGCCGCGCTCGCCGAGGACGTCCCGCAGGACGTCGATGCGATCGGCCATGATGCCATCCACGCCCAGGTCGAGGAGAGCCCTGATCCGTGTGGGATCGTCCACAGTCCAGACGTGCACCTGGAGCCCGAGCCGGTGGGCGGTGCGGACGAAGGCCCGGTCGACCACCCGGACGCCCCGGTGACGCTCCGGCACCTGGGCGCACAGCCCGGCGAACGGAGCCCCCCGGCGCCGGGACAGCGGCCCCGGACCGGCGGACGGCAGGAACGATTCGGCCAGCGAACGCAGCCGCAGCCGGGCGACCTCGCGGGGGCCGAGCGAGGTGGCCAGCCGGGGGCCGGCGGCGGCGCGGACGGCGGCCAGCCGGGTGTCGGAGAAGCCGCCGACGCAGACCCGGTCCCAGGCGTCGGTCCGGCGGATCGCCTCGACCAGCGGACCGACGGCCGGCGCCGCCTTGACGTCGATGTTGAAGCGGGCGCCGGGGAACGCGCCGAGCAGGTCCTCCAGCAGCGGCACCGGCTCGGTCCCGCCGATCCGGGCCCGCCTGACGGCCTCCCAGGGCAGCTCCGCCACCGCCCCGGCGCGGTCGGTGACCCGGTCGAGGCGTGAGTCGTGGAAGGCCACCAGCACGCCGTCGGCGGTGGCGTGAACATCCGTCTCCAGGTAGCGGTACCCGAGCGCGACGGCGGCCTCGAAGGCGGCGAACGAGTTCTCGGGGCGCCCGAGGTCACCGCCCCGGTGCGCGAAGGCGAGCGGCCCGGGGTGGTCGAGGAAGGGGTGCATGTGCTGCTCCGAGCTGCGGGGACAGGGACCCGGCGGGGCCGCGGGGCCGTGGTCCGCGGGCGTATCGCGTTACAGTATTACGCACCCTGTCAAGCAGTAACGCTCCGTTTCACCCCGATCCGCAGGACCGGCCCCGGGCCGGGCCGCCCCTCAGCCCCCCGCTCCACCGCGGACGTCCCGGCGCAGTCCCAGGATCTCCGCGACGGCCTCCAGCCAGCGGGCGAGCAACTGGTCGCCGTCGACGGTGGTGACGGTGGTGGCCGCCGAACCCAGCCAGTCGCGGGCGAGCCGGGCCGGTTCCGTCCCGGGGAGCGGCTCGGGGAGGTCGGCGGCGTAGCGGGCGCCGCCGCTGCGCACCACCTCGGCGAGGAAGGCGAGCGACCGGGGGAGCACCCCCAGCCGGTCGGCGGCCAGCGCGGCCGCGATGGCGCCCTCGCCGAACAGCGCGGCCCGGTGCGGGCCGGCGAAGGCCAGGCCGTAGCGGAGCATGGCGGACACGTCGAGCTGCCGCAGCTCGTCGTCCGTCCTGGGGCGGAAGCGGTCGTCGGGGCTCATCGGACCGTCACCGTGTAGGTGTTGCGCACGACCAGTTTCCTGTTCTCGTCGCTGGGGGCGGGCAGGTTGCAGTAGCTGCGGAAGCAGTTGAGGAGGGTGACGGCGGTGGTCCCGCGGCCCTTGGCCTCGAAAGTGTAGAAGCGGGTGCCGCCGACGCCGTCCGAGGTCTTCGACTTCTCCGGGAGGTCGAGTCGCTCGTCGGCCAGGGCGGCGACGGCTGCGTCCGGCCTCGGGTCCACGACGCTCCAGCGGTCGCCGGCCGAGGTGTTGTCCGGGACGGCGACCGTGAAGCGCTCGCCGACGGCGAGGTCGACCGAGCGCTCCTCCGCGCCGAGCACCCGGCCGCGCTCCGGCCCGTTCCGCGCGGCCTTCGCGTCCTGCCCGCAGGCCGTCAGCCCGGCCGCCAGGACGGCCGCCAGCGCCGCCGCCCGGACCGGCATCCTCGTGAACATCCGCACCGTCCCGGTCACTTCGGCAGGTGGACGGCGTAGGCGGTGGGCAGCCGGTTGTCCGAGGCGCCGCCCATGCGGCCGTTGACGAAGTCGTCCTCGCTGACCCAAGTGGTGGTGCCCCACGGGTTGTAGATCTGCAGCATGTTGCCCTCCTGGCCGACGATCATCATGGCGTGGCCCGACCGCTTGCCGTCCTTGTCGTAGCCCTCCACCCCGACCGGCACCGGCTTGCCGTCGGCGACCGCCTTCTCGATGTCCGGCAGGAGCTCGCGCCGGTCGTCGGGATTCGGCATCTTCTTGTAGTCGAAGTCGGCGCCGGTGTGCGGGCTGACCTCCTTCTCCAGCACCTTCTCCTTGCCGTCCGCCCCCATGCCGTCCCAGTTGTCGCCGCCGTCGCCCTCCTGGTGCACCCGGTGCTGTTCGGCCAGCAGCCGCTGCTGGAACGCCGCCGGGTCGTCCTCCTGGCCGGTCGGCCCGCCGGTCAGGTCCAGTGCGTAGAGCGGGTCGACCATCGCCCGGGCGGTGACGGTGGAGGAGGCGACGCAGGTGCCCTCGGTGTTCGCCTGCTGCCAGCGGGCGCCGTCGAAGGTGACCTCGTCCGTGTTCTTGTTGGAACCGTCGCCGTTGGTCCCGCCGCTGGTGGTGTCGTCGTCCTCGGTGTGGACGGGCGTCAGGTGCGTCCGGAGCCACTCCGGGTCCTTGCCGTGGATCTTGCCCTGGAACGCGCGGATCTCGTCCATGTTGTGACCGGCCGCCAGCGCCTTCATCAGATAGGCGCGCTCCTGCGGGGACTTGGAGTCGGCGAGCAGCTTCTCGAAGTCCGCCCGGTCCTTCTCGTTCATCCTGTCCAGGTACTCGCCGGACCGCTTCATGTCGTTGGCGGTCAACAGCTCGTTCAGCTCGGTCGGACCGTCCGGACCGGAGGTCTCGGCCAGCACGAGCTTGTCGGCGGCGGTGACCGCGCCGGTCTTCATCTTGCCCGCGCGGGCCTCGGAGGCCAGCTTGTTCAGGTCGCGGGCCGCCGCACGGGCCGCCTCGTCGGCGCGCTTGGCGGCGCTCAGCATCGCGTCGACCTGGGGCACGGCGGCCTGCTGCGCCTTCTTGCGCGCCGCCTCCTCGTCGTCGCCCTCGAACCAGTCGTCGAACCAGCCGTCCTCACCGCCCAGCGAGCCCAGCACCTGCTGGAGCGCGGACCGCGCGGCGCTGTCCTGGCCCTGGGCGTTGCGCAGCGCGTCCGCGAGGTGGAGCAGGGCTATCCCGCCGTTGTGGAGCGCGCTGGTCTGCTCGTCGACGGCGCGGGCCGCGGCGGCCACCACCTCGGCGGCCTTCGCCCCCGTGGAACCGGTCCAGACGTCCGGCAGCCCGGCGGTGGCGACCGCCAGGACGTCCTGGTGGAGCTGGTTCGAGTCGGCGGCCGCGTTCTTGTAGCGGTTGCCGGTGGCCTCGATGGTGCCCGGGTCCCCGACCGGCGCGTGGACCGCGAGGGCCCCCTTGATCGCGGAGATCAGCCCGTTCTTGCTGTCCGCCTCGCGGACGTCCTTCAACCGGTCGCTCAGCGCCTTGCAGCGCTGCGTGGTGGATTCGCCTGCCATGGCGGCTCGTTCGCCCCGTTCCCGTTGCCCGTGGTGTGGTTCCTGCCGCTGCCCGTCGGCTCCTCGTCGGCCGCCGGGCTGCGCGTACAGCTGCGCGTTCGGCTGCGCGTTCGGACACGCGTACAGCCGCGCGTTCGGCCGCGGCCCGTGTGCCTGACTCAGCCGAAGGGCCGGTACCCGCCGCTGCCCGAGGCCGCCACGAGGTCCTTCACCACGGTGCCGTCGGCCGACTGGTAGCCGGCCGAGGAACCGCGGACCTTGCCCGCCAGCTCGCTCAGCGCGCTCTTGATCGTCGCGCTCTGCGCCTGCCAGGAGCTGCTGAAGTTCTGGTACGCCGGATCGACGTCCTCGCCCCCGAACACGTCAGCGGTGTAGCACACCGGATCGCTGATCGCCGTCCCGATCGTGCCCTCGTCCCCGGACGCCTTGTCCAGCGCCTTCGCCTGGCCCTCGGCCCCGCCGGCCTGGATCGCGTACCCCGACCCCTGCGCCATGGTTCCCCCTCGTGCGTCCCCCGAGCCGTCCGCGCGACGGCGTCCGAGCACCATACGGGCCGTCCGGTGCCCGGGCAATTCGTATCGCGCCTGGTGGGGGCGCTGTTGCAGATTCATGACACACCGTCCACCGATCGGTCACGGCGCCCCGCCGAGGCTTGAGCGGTCGCCGTCCTGTCAGCGCGCCGCCGGTGTCCTGTCAGCGGCGACAGCGCCCTGTCCGCGTCCTGTCCGCGCGGTGCAAGTGCCCCGGCCCACGCTGGTGTTGAAACGGAGCAACCCACGGGAGGTCACCATGTCCAACAGCATCCGGCCGCACTCCGGCACCCGCCCCACCTCGGTGCTGGTCTCCGGCGCCGGGATCGCCGGCACCGCGCTCGCCCACTGGCTGAACCGCTACGGCTTCCGCGTCACGGTCGTGGAGCGGGCCCCCTCGCTGCGCGGCGGCGGGCAGGCGGTGGACATCCGCGGCACCGCCCTGACGGTGGTCGAGCGGATGGGGCTGCTGGAGGAGGTCCGGGCCCGCCGGACCGGGCTGCGCGGGATGTCCGTGGTCGACGCGGACGGCCGCGAGCTGCGCAGGACCACCGAGTGGACGGCCAGCGGCGGGCCGATCGGCGGCCCGGACGTGGAGATCCTGCGCGACGAACTCGCCGAGCTGATCGCCGGAGCGGACGGTGGCGCCGCGGGTGACGGGACCGCCGGGACCGCCGGGCCCGGCGTCGAGTACCGCTTCGACGACTCGATCGCCACCCTGGCGCAGCACCCGGAAGGCGTCGACGTCCGGTTCCGCGGCGGCACCGAGCGCTCCTTCGACCTGGTCGTCGGCGCCGACGGCCTGCACTCGAACACCCGGCGCCTCGTCTTCGGCCCCGAGGCGGACTACCTCCACCCCATCAACACCTACGTCGCCGGCTGGAGCGCGCCCAACCACCTCGGTCTCGACCGCTGGGAGATCGCCCACCGGGACGGCGACGACCCGAACTGGTTCTGCATGGCGATGACCGTCCGCGGCAACAGCGAACTGCGCGTCTTCGTCGGCTTCCACAGCGACGAGCCGATCGACGACATGCTCCCGCGCGACCCGGCCCGCCAGCGGCAGTTGGTGGCCGAGCGCTCCGCCCACGCGCGCTGGGAGCTGCCGCGCTTCCTGGAGGCGATGCGGGAGTCCGACGCCTTCCACTACGACGTCGTCGCCCAGATCCGGATGGACCGCTGGTCCAACGACCGCGTCGTCCTGCTCGGCGACGCCGGCTACTGCTGCTCCCCGGCCACCGGCCAGGGCACCAGCGTGGCGCTGACCGCCGCCTACGTCCTGGCGGGCGAACTGCGCGCGGCCGACGGCGACCACCACGCGGCCTACCCCGCCTACGAGCGGCGGCTGCGCGACCACGTGGCCGCCAACCAGGCGATCCTCGACGTGACCGGGGACCGGAAGGCCCGGTCCGAGACCGTCACGAACCTCGGGCAGTCCGACCCGAAGCTGGAAGCTGCCTTCCGGGCGGCCCTCGACTTCGACCTGCCGGACTACTGACCTGCCGGACCACTGATCAGCCGACCACTGACCGGCGGGGCTCCGCTCACCGGCCGGTGGGCGGAGCCCCGCCGGGCACGGGCCGTACCGCCTAGCCGGCGACCGCCGGGGAGAGCTCCGCGGCGAGCCGGCGCAGATCGGGGCCGTACTCGGGGTTGGCGAGCGCCGCGGCGAACTGGGCGCGCAGGTAGGCGGCGGGGTTGCCGGTGTCGTACCAGGTGCCGGCGATGACCTGCCCGTAGACCGCGCGCCGCGCCGCGTAGGCGTTGATGGCGTCGGTCAGGTAGACCTCGTCCTCGGGCTTCTCGTGCCAGCGGAGCGTCAGTTCGCGCAGCTCGTCGACGATGCCGGGGGTGATGACGTAGCCGCCGATCGCCGCGTACGAGGAGGGCGCGTCGGCCGGCTTCGGCTTCTCGACCAGACCGGTGATCCGCAGCGAGCCGCCGCCGAGGTCCTCCTTCACCACCGGCACGCCGTAGCGGTAGGAGTCCTCGGGAGCCATCGGCATCAGCGCGAGCACCGGCGCGTTGGTCTGCTCGTACGCCCGGATCAGCTGCTGCGCGCGGGGGACCTCGGCCACGAAGACGTCGTCGGGCCAGAGCACCAGGCAGGGCTCGTCGCCGAAGTGGCGGGCGGCGTTGAGCACCGGGGTGCCATTGCCGTACGGGCCGTGCTGGTAGAGGTAGCTGATGTGGCCCTTGCGGGCCAGCTCGCCGACCTCCTCGACCGCCGCCGCGAAGGCCGCCTTGCCGTCCCGGCGCAACTGCTCGACCAGGACGGGGTTGGGGCGGAAGTGCTCCTGGATCAGGCCCTTGTCGCCGTTCACGACGATGGTGATGTCGGTGATGCCGCTCTCGATCAGCTCGCGCACGGTGTGCTCGATGACCGGCTTGTCGCCGACGGGCAGCATCTCCTTCGGCGTGGCCTTGGTCAGCGGCAGGAGGCGGGAGCCGAGGCCGGCGGCGGGGATGACGGCTCGGCGGATCGTCCTGGGGGCCATGTGGCGCTCTCTCGTTTCGTGGGAGGTGCGGCGCCGTGGTGACGCGGCGTCCCGGTCGACGCTATCAAGCGCTGACGTGCCGTTAAGTGGACGGTCGGCATACGGAAGTTGGCCCAGCGGAAGCCGTCCGGATTCACCGGCGGCCGTGCGTGCCCGCGTGTGCCCGCCGCGCTCCGCCGCACGGCGGACGGCCGCGGCGGGACCGGGCCCTTTTTGCTCCCGAATCGTTTCCCATACCGGAAGACCACCCGAGGAAGACCACCGGAGGTTCCCATGACGGACGAGACCGGAACGACGGACGAGACCGGAGGGGCGGGCGAAGCCGAAGGGGCGGGCGAGCCCGGCCCGCCGCCGTACCGCAGCTACACCTGGGACGACGAGCACGGGGCCGTCCACGCCATCCTCTACCCGGGTGAGGAGGAGGCCGACGAGGAGCGCAAGGCCGGGTTCCGCGCGATGGGCGCCCGGATGCTGGCCGACCTGATCGCCGAACGGGAGGCGGAGCACACCCCTCCGTTCCCCGGCGTGCCGGACCTCCGCCTGATCCAGGGCGAAGGCACCGCCTGAACCACACTCCGCGCCACCGCACTTGCTCCAATCCACCCCCGCGCACGCGCCCCGGCGCGCACGCGGGCGGTGCGCGCCGGACATCCCGGCCCGGCCGGGGGCCGGGGGGCGGTCGGCTCAGCCCTTGCCGCCCGCCTTCAGCACCTGGGCCGCGGCCACGCCCGCCGCGCTGAAGCCGTGCCCGCCGCCCTCGACCTCGGCGGCGACGGCGAGATCGCCGCGGTAGGCGATGAACCAGCTGTTGCTGGCCTGGCCGCCGGCCTCGACGGTGCCGGTCTTGGCGCCGATCTGGCCGGACAGGCCGGCCATCGGGGTACGGGCGGTGCCCTGGGTGGCGGTCTTCGCCATCATGGCGCGCAGGTCCCGGGCGACGTCGGCCGGGAGCTTGCCGGGTGCCGTCGCCCGCTTGGCGTCCTCGCGCAGCACGGGCTGGCGGAACGTCCCGCTCTGCACGGTGGCGGCGACCGAGGCCATCGCCAGCGAGTTGGCCTGGATCCGGCCCTGGCCGATGTACGAGGCCGCGGCCTCGTCCTTGTTGCCGGGCGCCGGGACGGTCGCGTCCCGGCTCGGGACGCCGATGTGCCACTCCAGCCCGAGGCCGAACTGGTCGCGGGCCACCGTGCCCAGGGTGCCGGGCTGGAGCTTCTCAAGTCCCTTGTCGATGAAGCCGGTGTTGCAGGAGTGGGAGAAGTCGTCGGCGAGCGTGTAGGACGGGAAGTCGCCGGGCTCGTCGTTGTGCCAGGCGCGCGGCGAGTAGGTGGTGGCCTTGCAGGGCACCACGGTGTCCGGGCCCACCCCGGCCTCCAGCAGGGCGGCCGCGGTGATCACCTTCATCGTCGAGCCGGGCGCCTGGCCGCCCGCGATCGCGCGGTTGAAGCCGCCCTGCGGGGCGTACGCCATCGCCAGGATGTTCCCGGTGCTCGGCTGGACGGCCACCAGCGAGGCCGGATTGCCGTTCGCCGACTGCTGCTTGACCGCCTCCTCGGCCACCTGCTGCAGGTCGGCGTCCAGCGTGAGCTTGACCTGCGGGGCGCTCGGCGGGGTCAGCACGAACAACTGCTCCGGCTCGCTGCTGCCGCCGCCGCCCGGGCCCGAGAGCACCACGGCCCGGCCGGTGACGGTGGCGGCGCCGTCCGGCGGGGCGATCTGGGGGAGGACGGCGCGCAGCGACGGGAAGGTGTCGAGCGGCCGGCCCTTGCGGTCGGTGGGCTTGGAGACGGCGTTGGGCAGTGCCTTCACCGCGATGGTCCCGCCCTGGGCGAGCTGCGGGTGGATCACGGACGGCTTCCAGCGCACCACGGGCCGGCCGTCCTGGGAGCGGACGACGCTCAGCACGCCGTCGTACTCCCAGGCGTCCGGGGTGCCCTCGAACTCCGCCTTCACCCGGAAGCCCAGGGCCGGTTCGCTCGGGGAGTCGGCCTGGGCGCGGCCCGTCCCGGTCAGGGCGAGCGAGCGGGGGCCCACCTGCTCCTGGAAGGCGGTCAGCGCGGCGCGGGCGGTCTCCGGCCGGTCGGTCAGACCGGCGGCGGCCGCGATGTCGCCGCGGCTCCAGGCGGCCAGGAACTCCTTGGCCGCCGCCTCGGCCTGCTCGGCGGTCGGCGGGTCCTGCGGGGCCTTCGACACGGTGCCGGCGCCCTGGTGGCCGCCGGACGGGCCGTTGTCCGTCACGGCGTTCAGCACGTTGTAGGCGCCGTAGCCGCCGACCGCCAGCAGGGCGGCGAACACCCCGCCGGCCGCCACCATCACGACCCGGCGCGCGGTCGATCCGCGCGGGGCCCCGCCGTCGTCCTGCCCCTCGTCCTCGTCGAACGGCTCGTACCGGACGTCGTCGTCGGCGAGTTCGTCGTACTCCCGGTGGGCGCCGTATCCGTCCTGCGGCTGGAGCCCGTCGTGCCCGTGAAGCCCGTCGTGCCCGTGGACTCCGTCGTGCCCGCTGCGTCCGCCGTCCTCGACGTACTGGTCATGTCGGTCGTACTCGTCGTGCTGGTCGTTCTTCCGCTCCCCGGACATGGCGCCGTCCCCCCTGTGATCCTTCGTGTGCTGCGGGCACGCCCCCTCCGGTATGTCGGCCCGCCTCGGCCCGACCGGACGAAAGTCCGTTCGGGCGCGGATCAGCCTATGCCGGGACGGGTGATCGGTCGACCGGAACGGCCCGCCCGGTGATCGGCCGGGCGGGCCGCAGGGGTGCGGGGCCGGTCAGGCCCAGGGGTCGGTGAAGGACCGGCCGGGGACGGGCTTGGCGACCAGGGCGATGGCGGTGAAGAAGTTGACCTGGCCGATGGCGAGCATGAGCGTGGTCAGCGCCTTGTCGTCGTAGTGCCCGGCGACCTCGGCGTACAGCGCGTCCGACACCCGCTCGCCGTGCGGGCTGGGCCGGAGGACGGCCTCGACCAGGGCGAGTGCCGCGCGCTCGGGGGCGGTGAACCAGGGCGAGTCCGGCCAGCCGGCGACCGAGGCGATCCGCTCCTCGGACTCGCCGGCCGTGCGGAGGAAACCGGTGTGCAGGACGGTCAGGTAGGTGCTGCCGGCGATCTGGCCGGCCCGCAGCTGGACCAGGCTGATGGTGCTCCGGGGGACGGACCCGTTGCCGGTGGCCTTGAACAGTGCGGCCGAGACCTCGGAGATCTCGGGGACGAGCTCCACCGGGTCCTGGGCCATGCGCGGGCGCAGCGGGACCTCGGCGGTGATCGGGCGGGTGTTCATGGTGGCGTTCCTCTTCTTCCGAGCGGGTGGGTGGACCGTGCGGTCACCTGTCCGACGGATCCCGGCGCGGGTTTGTGACAGCCCGCCCCGCCCGCAGTCCGAGGACGCAGCCGGCCACCAGCAGGCCGGCCATCGCGAGCAACGGTGCGGTCCACGTGCCGGTCGCGGTGCGCAGCGCCGACGCGAGCGCGGGGCCGGTGGCGGCGAGCAGGTAGCCCCAGGTCTGGGCCATGGTGGAGAGCGCGGCGACGTGTTCCGGGTCGGTGCCCCGGCGGGCGAACAGGACGGCGGCGAGCGCCTGTCCGCCGCCCATGCCGATGCCGAGGACGGCGGCCCAGAGCGGGGCCCCGCCGGCCGGGGCGAGCATCAGGCCGAGCAGACCGAGGACGCAGACGGCCACCACGCCCAGGATGTGCGGCCGTTGGTCGGTCCGGGCGGCGGCCAGGGTCGGGGCGAGGAACCCGCCGACGGCGAGGCCGAGGATCAGCACGGCCTGGTCGGTGCCGGCGGCGGTCCGGCTCAGTCCCGCGTCGACCAGGAGGGTGGGCAGCCAGGCCAGCGTCGCGTAGAAGACCAGGGTCTGGACGCCGAAGAAGGCCGTCAGGCTCCAGCCGAGCGCCGTCCGCCCGACCGGTCGGCGTCCGACGGGTGCGGCGGGCCCGGCCGGCTCCGGTGCGGCCCGCAGCTCCCGTGCGACCCGCAGCTGCGGCACCAGGCCGGCCGCCGCCAGGGCCGCCGGGACGACGGCGATCGCGATCGCGGCCTGCCAGGACCAGGCGTCCGCGACCGGCGCGACCAACGCGGCGACGACCGCCGAACCGGCGCCCATGGACAGCGCGTAGACGCCCGTCATGGTGCCGATCCGCCGGGGTGCGAAGCGGGCCCGGACGAACACCGGGATCAGCACGTTCACCACCGCCACCGCGACCGCCACCAGCACCGTGCCCGCGTACAGCCCGGGCAGGCCCGCCGTCCGCAGCGCCGCTCCGACCAGCAGCAGCACGCTCGCCCAGAACAGTCCGCGCTCCTCGCCGAGCCGCCGCCGGGCCAGGGCGCCGAGCGGTGCGAACAGGCCCATGCACAGCGGCGGCAGCAGCGCGAGCAGCGTCACGGTGCCCGGGCCCCATCCGGCGACCGGCGCGAGCGGCCCGATCTGCCCGAACGCGACCCGGGTGTTGAGGCTGAGCAGGACGAAGCCGAGCACGAGCAGGGCTCCGGAGGCCCGGGGGGTGCCGGGCGTGGGTACGGCGTGCGCGGGTACGGCGGTGACCGGCGCGGTGGTGGCGGGCGCATCGGTGGGCGGCATGAGGGGAGGGCCCTTCGCTTCGACAGGAGGTTAGGCTTGCCTAAGCTTTCTCGCTCAAGCGCGCTTGAGCGCAACCCGGCCCGAACACGATCCGGTCCGGGCATGATTCGGTCGGGGCCCACCCCCGACGGAGGAGGCGGCAGATGGCGGAGCTCCACTCGATCACCGAGGTCGCGGCGGCCTTCGGCCTCTCGGTGCCGGCCCTGCGCTACTACGAGGAGTGCGGCCTGGTCGCCCCCGCCGTGCGCCGCGGCCGGGTCCGCCACTACGACCGGGAGGCGCTGGAACGCCTCGCCCTGGTCCAGCTCTGGCACGTGGACGGGATGATCCCGGTCAGCGGGACCGCCGCCGTACTGGCCAGCGAGCAGGCGGCCGAGCGCAGGGCGATGCTGCACGCCCAGCGGGACGGGATGCTCGCCCGCGCCCGCCGGCTGGAACACGCCGCGGCCGTCCTCACCCACATGCTGCTGTGCAGTCGGGACCGCCCGCTCGACTGCCCGACCACCCGGGCACACATCAGCGCCCGGGTGGACGCCGCCCTGGCGGGCGAGGAGCTCTCCGACGGCTTCCTGCCCGGGCTGCCGGACGGCCCGCTGCCGGAGCACCAGCGGCCGGAGCGCCCGCTGCCGGACGGCTCCGCACCGTAGGAGGCCTCAGCCCAGCACCGCCGGCGTCGGCCCGTCCGGCCGCACGGTGATGCTGTACGCCGCCCCCGCCGGCCGCGAACGGAACACCAACGGCCCCATCGGCAGCAGGAGTTCCAGCAGCGCCGTGGTCTCGCGCAGCGCGAACCGGGTGCCCAGGCAGGCGCGGGCGCCGAGGCCGAACGGGAAGTAGGCGCCGAGCTGCCCGGGTCGGTCGGCGTCGGTGGCGAAGCGGGCGGGGTCGAAGCGCTCCGGGTCGGGCCACAGTGCCGGGTCCCGGTGGGTGAGGTACGGGCAGACCAGCACGTCCGTCCCGGCGGCGATGCGGTGCCCGGCGATGACGTCGTCCTCCAGGGCGTGCCGGGGGAGGAGCCAGGCGGAGGGGTAGAGCCGCAGCGTCTCGCTCACCAGCGCCTGCGGATCGGCCGTCCGGGCCTCGGGGTGGCGGTCGAGCAGCAGGAAGAGCCAGGTGAGCGTGGTGGCCGTGGTCTCGTGGCCGGCGACGAGCAGGGTGACCAGCTCGTCCCGGATCAGCCGGTCGGTGTACTCGGGGTGCCGCTCGCCCGCCTCGACCAGCATCCGCAGCACCCCGGGCTCCTCGGTCGGGTCGGCCGAGCGGGCCGCTTCGATCGCCGCGTGCGCCACCGCGTCGATCCGGGCGAGGTCCGCGGCGACCGCGTCCCGGGCGTCCGCCGCGTTGGTCGGCAGCGTCGGCATGGCGGCCACCACCCGCTCCACCGAACGGAGTTCGCCGTCGGTCCGGTCGTCCAGCGGCTGCCCGGTGAGCGCCCGCCAGACGGTGTCCAGGGCGAAGCCGCGCATCTCCTCGCCGACGTCGAAGGTCTCCCCGGTGCGCCGGTACCCCTCCCAGCGCTCGGCGGTGCGGCGCGCCGCCGCGGCGATCCGGTGTTCGTAGCGGCGCATCCCGGTGCCGGTGAACTGCGACTGCAGCAGCCGCCGTTGACGCTTCCAGGCGTCGCCGGCGGCGGACAGCACGCCGTCCCCGACCAGCATCCGGGCGCGGTGCGAGCGCTTGACGTACCGGTCCGGGTGGTGGCCCAGGACGTGCTGCACGGCGGCCGGGTCGGTGACCAGGACGGTCGGCGCCGGGCCGAGCCGGAACGCGGCGATGCCGCCGACGCCGCGCCGCGTCCGGGCCAGCAGCTCGACGAGCTCGGCCTCCTCGGCCCGCCACTGCTCGACGGCCTCGGCGGCCAGCTCCGGTACCGGGCGGGTGTCCGTGCTCACGGGGCGGGTCCTTCCGTTCGGCTGACGGTGCGTCCGTTGCGGCCCGACTCTATGCCAGGGCGGGCCCGTCCGGGCTGCGCCGAACGGGTGGCGGCCCCGGCCCCGGGCGGCGCGGGGGCCCGCCGGGACGTCCGCGCACGGCTAGCGTGCGACCGGGCCGACCGGCCCCTGCTCGTTGCGCGGATGGGAGAACGCATGCCCGGGACCCGGCACTTCGGAGGCGGCCGGACCCGCCGAGCGGCCCGGTGGCTTGCGGCGGCCCTGCTCCTCCCGGCCCTCGCGGCCTGCGGCGGCGGTGGCGGCTCCGGGTCGGCCGGTGCCCCCCAGGCCGGGCAGACCGGCCAGAACAGCGCCTCGGGGCAGCCGGACGACCAGCGGACCAAGGACGAGGGGGACCAGGGCGGCTTCCGGAACGCCGGCGAGCCCTCGGCGAACGTCCAGGGCAGCGACCGCACCGCCCGGATCAGCCTGTCCTTCCCGTCGGGCACCACGACCGGCTTCACGGCCGTGATCAGCAAGGTGTCCGACTGCGGCAGTACGGAGTACGCCATCCCCGCCTCGCAGCAGGTCCAGGTGACCAACGGGCAGACCGAGCGGGTCGAGTTCCGGCTCCCACCGTGGAAGCCCGGCACCAAGAGCCGGAACATCTGCCTCACGGTGACGGCCGACAATTCCACCAAGCGGATCGAGGCCGTGGGTTCGGTGGAGGTCATCAGCCCCGACAGCGGGGCCAGCACCGGCAACGGCGGGACCAACGGCTCGACGCCCACCGGCGGGTCGATCCCGTACACCGGCGCCCCCACCGGCACCGGGAGCACCCCCTGAGCCCTGCCGAGGAGGCACCCCCGGGAGAGCCGGAGCGGCCGTCCTCGCGCTCCTGGTCGGACTGGATCGCCAAGCTCGCCACCTGGGTCGCCCCGACCACCCTCCTCACCGCGCTGCTCTTCTTCTTCGGCTACGCCTACACCAGTTCGCTCTACGGCTACTTCGGCATCGACGCCGGCATGATCGGCTTCGCCACCCAGGACCTGCTGCTCCGCAGTTCCCCCGCGCTCTACGCGCCGGCCGGGGTCGCCCTGTGCGGGGCGCTGGTCGGCGCGCTCGGCTACCACGTCGCGACCAGGGCCGCCGAGGCCGGCACGGTCGGCGCCCGGACGGTGCGACGGGCCTGTTCGGCCGTCGCCGTACTGGTCGTCCCGCTGCTGCTGCTCGGCTTCCTGGCCGGCTTCGAGGTGTTCGACGCCGGCCCGATGGGCACCCCGCTGCTGATCGGCGGCGGACTGCTGCTCGCGGTCCTGGCCCGGCTGCTGTACGTGCGCGGCACCGGCGCGCCGTACCCGCTGACCGGCGAGCGGGCGGCGCTGGGGATCAGCGTGGCGATCGTCGTGCTCTGCGCGTTCTGGGCGGTCGGCGGCTACGCCCAGCAGAAGGGCACGGCCGACGCGGAGCAGCTGGCCCGGCACCTCTACCGGCGTCCGGCGGTGGTCCTGGACACCCCGGAGCACCTCCACCTGGGATGGTCCGGGGTGCGGGAGACGGCGCTGCCGGGCGTGGAGCCGGGGGAGCGGTTCCGCTACCGCTACGAGGGCCTGCGCCTGCTGGCCCACTCCGGCGGCCGGATGTTCCTGATTCCGCGCACCTGGACCTGGGAGACGGGCAACGGCCTGATCGTCCCCTTCAACGAGACCGTCCGGGTCGCCTTCCACCCGGGCTGAGACGGCCCGGGCCGGGACCCCGACGGCCCGGGCGCACGGCTGCGCCGCGGTCCGTCCCCCTCGACGGACCGCGGCGCAGCGGCTTCACCGGGTGTCAGGGCGTCCCGGTCACACCTGCTGCCAGAGCGCGGGCACGATCGGCGGCTCCCAGCCGACCTGGGCGGTGTGGCCCTGGAGGCAGCGGTAGCTGACTCCGTTGTAGGTCACGATGTCGCCGGCCTGGTAGGTGGTGCCGGCGGTCCAGGTGCCGCCGGGGTTGGGCGAGTCGTTGCCCACCACCAGGGAGAAGCTGGTGCTGTGGGTGGCCGAGCCGGTCCCGGTCAGGGTGATGTTGTAGGTGCCGGTGGGGGTCGAGGCGGAGGTGGCGACGGTGAGCGTCGCCGAGCCGCCGGACTGCACCGAGGACGGGTTGAAGGAGACCGTCACGCCGGTCGGCGCGCCCGAGGCGGTCAGGTTGACCGTCTGGGCCGAGCCGGAGGTGGTCGAGGTGGCGACCGTCGCGGTGGTGGTCTCACCGGGCTTGACGGTGGCGGTGGTGGGGTTCACCGAGACGGAGAAGTCGTTGGTGGGCGTGGTGCCGCCGACCGAGGTCTTCCAGATGGTGTACGCCACGCCGTCGGCGCTGCGGTTCAGCACCGTCGCGTCGATGTTGGCGGTGGTGTCGCAGGAGGAGTGGTAGCAGGAGTCGTAGGAACGGCCCGCCGTGCCGCCCCACTTGGCCGCCTGCGCCGAGGTCTTGGTGTCGCTGGCGCCGGCAGCGTAGCCGGAGGTCGGGATGCCGGCCTGCTGGAAGGAGTAGTCGTCCGAGCGGCCCTGGCCCTCGACGTTCTCCTCCGGCTTGAGGTTCAGCGAGTCCCAGTAGGCCTTCATCGGTGCGGAGGCCGCGGAGTTGATGTTGTTGATGAAGTAGCCGGCGTTGGTCGAGGCGATCATGTCGAAGTTGTAGTACGCCTTGATCGCGGAGCGCTGGGCGGAGCCCAGCTGGCCGACGTAGGACTGCGAGCCCTGCAGGCCCTGCTCCTCACCGGTCCACCAGGCGAACCGCACGTGCCGGGTCAGGCCGGGGTTCTGCTGGGCGAGCACGAGCGCGTTCTCCAGCAGGGTGGCCGAGCCGGAGCCGTTGTCGTTGATGCCGGGGCCGGCCGAGACGCTGTCCAGGTGGGCGCCGAACATGGTGACCTGGTCGGCCGGGCCGCCGGGCCAGTCGGCGATCAGGTTGTTGGACTGGTAGGTGCAGGAGGTGCAGGTCTGCTCGGTGACGCTGTAACCGGCGGTCTGGAGCTTGCCCTTGATGTACGCCAGCGACTGGCTGTGCCCGGCGCTGCCCGCCCGGCGGTGGCCGCCGTTCTGGCTCGCGATGCTGTTCAGCTGGGACAGGTGGGCCTGGATCTTGGCGACGTCGATGTCGGGCGCGGGACCGCCGGGGTTGCCCCCGCCGCCGACGGTGAGGCTGTACTGGGCGGTGTGGGTGGTGGTGCCGGCGGTGCCGGTGACCGTGATCTGGTACGTCCCGGCCACGGCCGTCGCGGAGGCGTTCAGGGTCAGGGTGGCGGAGGAGCCGGCCTGGACCGAGGAGGGGTTGAAGCTCGCGGTGACGCCGGAGGGCAGGCCGGAGGCGGTCAGGGCGACGGTCTGGGCGGTGCCGGAGGTCACCGCGGTGCTCACCGTGGAGGAGGTGGAGGCGCCGGGCTGGACGGAGCCGGAGGCCGGGCCGAGGGAGAGCGAGAAGTCGCTGTTGCCGGACGGCGTGCAGGTGGGGTCGCCGGTCTGGGCGGAGACGCTGACGGCGTCCCAGGCGGCCTTGGCGCGGTTGAAGAAGGTGCAGGTGGGGTCGAGGTTCTTGGCGGCGGTCAGGGTGGCGGTGCGGTAGCGCTTGTAGGTCATGCCGCTGGTCTTGAGGAGCATGCCGCCGTAGAAGACCCGGCCGGCGTCCTTGATGCCGATGCCGGTGACGGAGGAGTTGTTGCAGGTGGGGCTGGTGGGTTTGCCGCCGCCGGGGGCGGAGCCCTCGGCGAGGAGGTAGAACCAGTGGTTGAGCGGGCCGGCCGCGGCGTGCTCCTCGGTGTTCGGGATGGATGCCGAGTAGCAGTTGGGGTTGTTGCTCACCAGGGAGGGGTTGTACATGTTGCGGATCGGGCCGCTGCCGACGAGGTTGACCATCTCGCCGACGGTGTAGTCCGGGGAGTCGTAGGGGGCGGGTTCGTTGGCGTAGGCCTCGGTCAGCGCGCCCATGATGTCGCCGGTGGCCTCGCCCAGGCCGGACTCGTTGTTGGCGCCGCCGGGGGTGTACTGGTCGATGCCGTGGCCGAACTCGTGGCCGACGACGTCGATGGAGGCGATCCACTCGTTGGCCTGGCTGTGGCCGATGGATATCGTGCTGCCGTCCCAGTAGGCGTTGACGTCGCCCAGGCCGACCTTGACGGGCCAGCTGCCGCCGTTGCCGTTGTGGCCGTTGCGCCCCAGCCAGTCGCGGAGCATGTCCCATTCCTTCTGCGCCGCGAACATCGCGTCGCCGCAGCCGGTCTCCTTGCTGGACGGGCTGCCGTTGCCCCAGGAGTCGCTGGACTTGGAGAAGACCTGCCCGGTGCTGTAGTCGGAACACGACAGGCCGGGCCGGTTGGGATCGCGCAGCGAGTAGGAGCCGCCCGAGCTCGTGGTGCTGATGGTGACCGGGGCGGGGCCGTTCCACTTGCTGTTGACGGTGCCGGCGCGCACGTCGTCGTAGCTGTCGAGCACCTCGCCGGTGGCCGCGTCCACGAAGACGTGCAGTGTGCTGGGCGCCGACGCGGTGCGGCCCTTGAGGACGGTCTCCCAGGCGAGCCGGCCGGTGCCGTCCTTGACCCGGACGACCAGGCGGCGGGAGTCCACCGAGTCCACGGTGGCCAGCTTCGTACGGGCGGTCTTCTCCGCGTCCGCCGCGCTGACCTGCGGGGTGGTCGAGCCGCCGACGGGGCCGGTGGCGGCGGACTGCAGGGCGCGGACCTTTCCCTGGGAGTCGGCGAGGACGACCGCGTCGCCGCCGACCACCGGCAGGCCGTGGTAACTGCGCTCGTACGAGACGGAGTACAGGCCGCCGAGCCAGGGCGTGACGGCCTTGCGCTCGTACGTCTCGCCCGGGCCCTTGGCCAGCGCGTCCAATCCCGCGTTCGCGGCCGCGTCGGCGGCGTTGACGGCGGCGGCCAGGGCGCTCGGCGGCGCCGGGGAGGGGGCGGGTGCGGCGGTGGCCGGCCCCGCGGTGGCGGCGATCATGCCGGCCAGCACGGTCAGGGTGGTCGCCGCGGTCAGCAACCTTCCCGCGGAAATCCTGCGTTGCATCGGGGCTCCTCGCGTGTGGGGGTCCTCGACCGCGGACGGCAGGCCGGTGGCGCACCGCAGGGGCCGCATCGGGGGGACGGCCGTGCGGGCCGTCCGCGCTCGGGTGCCCGAACCCTCACACGGCGTCATGCCCAGGTCAATGGCTGGTGCGTGCGAGGCAAGGGGTTGGCAAATTCCGTCAAGCCCGCGGGTCCGGCTTTGCGTCAAGCTGGGCTTTCCTTCAAGTGGTTGAGACCACCTCATGTACGGAGCCGGTGGCGATCGAGTACCGTCCTCGTCATCGGAGTCGTCGGAATCACTGGAACCGTCGGCAGTCCCTGCGACCGGCCGAGGACGACCCGCCCGGGGAGGCAGCCGTGCAGCGCAACCGTGTGGTCCCTGCGGCGGCGGGGGCGGCACCCCCGACCGGCCGGGGGCAGGACGCCTGGCGCGAGTTCGGTGCCCGGCTGCGGCACTGGCGGCGCCGGGCCGGACTCACCCAGGCGCAGCTCGGCGCCGGGATCGGCTACGACCACACCGCGGTCAGCAAGATCGAGCACGGCGCCCGCCGGGTCACCCCCCGGGTCGCCGACCGGATCGACGAGCTCCTCGGCGCGGAAGGCGAGTTGAGCGCCGCCTGCCAGCGCGCCGAGAGCGCCGAGCTGTGCGTGCTGGACGCCTTCTCACCCGCTCTGCTCCGACCTCCGCTGCCGGGCGGGGCGGCGCCCGGCGTGCCCGTCCCGCCCCCGGCCCCCGCTCCGCTGCGACTGCCGGACTACGGCCTGCTCTGTCCGCTGCACGGCGCCGAGGGCTGCGCGGTCCCCGAGGCCGGAGAACTCGTCGCCCTGCACGCCGAGTTCTGCGCCCCGGAGGGCCTGGCCGACCCGGCCGCCGGGCGCCCGCTGGACGACGTCACCGCGCACGCCCTGACCGGGCTGCTCGCCGCCCGCCTGCGCTCCGGCGAGACCGGCGACCGGCCGGGCCTGGCCGCCGCCGTGGAGCGCACCCTGCACGCGGTGCTCGCCCGGCTCGCCGGCGCCCCCGTCGCGCAGCGCGGTCCGCTGGTCCGGCTGGCCGCCGAGCACGCCCACGCGGCCGGTGCGCTGCGGATGCAGGACGGTCGCAACGCCACCGCGATGGCCTGCTACGACCGCGCCCTCACCTGGGCCGGGCTGGCCGTGGACCGGGCCACCCAGGTCGGCACGCTCAGCGACATGAGCGTCCTGGCCCGGCTGGACGGCGACCCGGTCGCGGCGCTCGGCTACGCCCGCGAGATCGAACGGGTCGCTCCGGACCGGCACTGGGCCGGCGCGATGGGCCGGATCGGCCGGGCCCGGGCGTACGCGCTCACCGGTGACGTGCGGGCGACCGTCCGGCAGATCGGGCTGGCGCGGGCGCACCTGGACCACATCGGCGCGGAGGACGAGGTCGACGTGCCCTGGCTCTCGATCGCCTCGATGCGGATGCGGGTCGAGTCCGCCGCGGCCGCCGCGCTGCGCGACCTGGCCGCCGCCACCGACGACCCCCGGCTGGCCCGCCGCGCGCTGGACGCCACCGAGACCGCCCTCGGCCTGCTGGGTCCGGACCAACTGCCCTCCAGTCGACTGCTCTTCATCGTCCGGGCAGCCGACTGCCACGTCTGCGCGCACGACCCGGCGACGGCCGTCGAACTGCTCGGCCCCGCCCTGGAGGCGACCGGCGTGACCGCTCTGCCCGCGCTGCCCGCGCTGGTCGAGTACGAGCTGCGCGGTCTGCGCGACCGTCTCGCGGCGCACGCGCCCCGTGCCGCACACCGGTTGGCGGAGCCGGCCCGCTCCTGATCGGGCGGTGCTCCGGGGGCCGCGGCGACGGCCGCCCGTTTGGCTGGATCAGGTGGCCGCGCGGGGTGGCGCGGAAGGGGCGCACACCAGCGCCCGCCGACCTGGACGGATGCGGTCGCACGCCGCTAATTCCCACGTCTTCTCGAAAATGCGCCCCCTTCACGCCGTACGAACGTCAACTTCGTGAGCGTATAGTCCGCCGATCGGGTCATTCATGGAGTTAACACGTCGAATGACTGTCACGGCGCGCGTCTGCCGCTAGAGTCTCTGACGTTTCCAGTCGTTAGTCCGCGAAGAACGGGGGGCGCGTGCTGTCAGCCATTGCCCGCCGGCTCGCCCACCCGCTGCTGCTCCTGGGTGTGCTGTGCACGGCCGTCGCGACCCTGCACTTCCACTGGGCGCCGGACCGGGTCTCCCCGCTCTTCCTGGTCGCCGTCCTCGGATACTTGGCGGTCCTGGAACGGGTGATCCCGTACCGGATCGACTGGCATCCGAGCCGCCGCGAACTCGGCTGGTACAGCGTCTACTTCGTGCTGAGCATGGTCGGCGGAGCGCTGGCCCAGGGGCTGGTGGCGACGCTGGTGGAAGTGCTCGGCCCGGCCCACCCGGCGCTGCCGTTCGCGATGGAGATCCCACTCGCGCTGCTGGTCGGCTCGCTCGGCGACTACCTCGTGCACCGCTGGTCCCACCGCAACCGGTGGCTCTGGCGGCTGCACGGGGTGCACCACGTCCCGGACAAGGTGAACGTCGCGAACAACGGCGTGAATCATTTCCTGGACGTGCTCGTCGCACAGTCCGTGGTCCAACTGTCGCTGGCGCTGATCGGATTCTCGCCGGATTCAGTGTTCGTGGTCGGAATATTCGTCCTGGCTCAGGGGTATTTCGTCCACGCCAACATCGAAGTCCGAATCGGCCCGCTCGGCCACGTCCTGGCCGGGCCGGAACTCCACCGCCTGCACCACAGCACCGACCTCGCCGAAGCCGGCCACTACGCCTCCGACCTCTCGCTCTGGGACCACGTGTTCGGGAGCTTCACCTGGCGGCCCGGCAGGGTGCCGGAGGCCGTCGGCCTCACCGACCCGGCCGCGTTCCCCACCACCGGGGAGCTCGGTGCCACTCTGCTGCACCCCTGGCGCCGGGCGAAGACCACCGAGCAGTCCGTCTGAACCCCGGCCCGAGCGGCCGCCCCCACTTGCCCGTGTCCCCGGCGCCACGCCATCACCCCCGGATTGGACCATGACCTCCTCGCCCTTCGCCGTGCCCCGCGAACGCATCGCGATCACCGGTATCGGCTGCCGCCTGCCAGGACACGCCAACGACCACCGGTCCTACTGGAGCAACCTGATCGAGGGCCGGGACTGTCTCGCAGAGACGCCCGCCGACCGCTACGACACCGGCACCCTGGGCAGCAGGGACCGGGCCAAGCCGGGGCGGCTGATCGGTGGCCGGGGCGGCTACATCGACGGCTTCGACACCTTCGACCCGGACTTCTTCGGGATCAGCCCGCGCGAGGCCGAACACATGGACCCGCAGCAGCGCAAGCTCCTGGAGGTCAGCTGGGAGGCCCTGGAGGACGGCGGCCTGCGCCCCGGCGAACTGGCCGGCCGCGAGGTCGGCGTCTACATGGGCGCCTTCACCCTCGACTGGAAGATCCTCCAGTTCGCCGACCTCGACTTCGGCACCATCGCGGCGCACACCGCCACCGGCACCATGATGACGATGGTGTCCAACCGGATCTCGCACTGCTTCGACTTCCGCGGGCCCAGCGTCTCGATCGACACCGCGTGCAGCTCCTCGCTGGTCGCGGTCCACCTCGCCTGCCAGAGCCTGCTCCGCGGCGAGACCGAACTCGCCCTGGCCGGCGGGGCGTTGCTGCACATGGCGCCGCAATACACGATCGCCGAGACCAAGGGCGGCTTCCTCTCCGCGGACGGCCGGTCGCGCGCCTTCGACGCCTCCGCCGACGGCTACGTCCGGGCCGAGGGCGTCGGCGTGGTCGTGCTCAAACGGCTCTCCGACGCGCTGCGCGACGGGGATCCGGTGCACGCCGTCATCCTCGGCACCGGCGTCAACCAGGACGGGCGCACCAACGGCATCACCGTCCCCAGCGCGGACGCCCAGGTCACCCTGATCGAGCGGGTCTGCGCCGAGGCCGGGGTGGTGCCCGGCAGCCTCCAGTACGTCGAGGCGCACGGCACCTCCACCCCGGTCGGCGACCCGATCGAGGCCGCCGCCCTCGGCCGGGTGCTCGGCATCGGCCGCCGGCCCGGGGACCGCTGCTACGTCGGCTCGGTCAAGACCAACATCGGACACACCGAGGCGGCGGCCGGCGTCGCCGGGCTGATCAAGACCGCGCTCGCGATCAAGCACCGCCGCATCCCGCCGCACCTCAACCTGGAGCGGCCCAACCCCGGCATCGACCTGGACGCACTGCCGTTCGAGATCCCGACCGTCCCGGTGGACTGGCCCGAGCACCGGGGGCCGGCCCGCGCGGGCGTCAACTCCTTCGGCTTCGGCGGCACCAACGCCCACGTGCTGCTGGAGGAGCCGCCGCGGCCCGATCCCGCCGCACCGGTGGCCGGGCCGGCCCGCTCGGTGCTGCCGCTGAGCACCAAGGACACCGCCGCACTTCCCGAACTGGCCGACGCCGTACGGCAGGAGCTCGCCGGCGGGACCTCCCTGGCCGACCTCGGCCACACCCTGGCCCACCGCCGCCAGCACCTGCCCGAGCGGCTCGGGGTGGTCTACTCCACCCGGGAGGACCTGGACGAGGCGCTGGCCGCGTACGTGCGCGGCGAGGAGCACCCGCGAGTGGTCCAGGGCCGTGCCCGGGAACGCCGGCAGCGCCGGCTGGCCTGGGTGTTCACCGGCATGGGCCCGCAGTGGTGGGGCATGGGTCGTGGGCTGTACGAGCACGAGCCGGTCTACCGGGAGGCCGTGCAGGCCGTCGACCAGGAGATCCGCGCGCAGGCCGGCTGGTCGCTGCTGACCGAGCTGGGCCGGGACGAGGTGGACTCCAGGATGGCCGAGACCTGGCTCGCCCAGCCCGCCAACTTCGCCGTCCAGGTGGGGCTTTCGGCGCTCTGGCGGAGCCACGGCCTGCGCCCCGACGCGGTGGTCGGCCACAGCACCGGCGAGGTCGCCGCCTTCCACGAGGCCGGGGTGTACGACCTGGCCGACGCCGTGCGGGTGGTGCTCGCCCGCAGCCGCCTCCAGCAGCGCCTGGCCGGCAGCGGCACCATGCTCGCGGTCGGTCTGCCGGAGGCCGAGGCCGAGCGCCGCATCCGCCCGTACCGCTCCCGGATCTCGCTCGGCGCGATCAACAGCCCCTCCGCGGTGACCCTGGCCGGGGACGCCGAGGCGCTGGCCGAGCTGGCCGAGGAGCTGAAGCAGCAGGGCGTCTTCGCCCGCCTGCTGGACGTCGAAGTCCCGTACCACAGCGTGCGGATGGACCCGATCCGGGACGAGCTGGTGGCCGCGCTCGCCGTCATCAAGCCCCAGGAGGCGCGGCTGCCGCTCTACCTGACCGCCCGCGAGGGGCTCGCCCGCGGGCCGGAGCTGGACGGCGAGTACTGGTGGCAGAACGTCCGCAACCCGGTGCGCTTCCGGGCCGCCGTCGAGCGAATGGCCGAGGACGGCCACGGACTGTTCCTGGAGATCGGCCCGCACCCGGTGCTCGGCCACGCGATCCGCGAGTGCGCGGAGCGGGCGCACGTCCTGCCGTCGATCCGCCGGCAGCAGGACGAGCCCGAGCGCCTCGCCCGCAGCCTCGCCGAACTGCACACCCTCGGCGTCGAGTTGAGCTGGGACGCGCTGCACCCGGCGGGCCGCCCGGTTCCGCTGCCGGCCTACCCGTGGCGGCGCGACCGGTACTGGGTGGAGCCCAAGCCGGTCGAGCAGGTCCGGCTCGGGCAGCTGGACCACCCGCTGCTCGGCCGCCGCACCGCGAGCGCCCAGCCCGGCTGGACCGTGGCGCTCGACCCCGAGCGGCTGCCCTACCTGACCGACCACCGGATCGAGGGCCAGGTCGTCTTCCCCGCCGCCGGGTACCTGGAGATGGCCGCCCAGGCCGTCCGCACCCTGACCGGCGGCACCGAAGTGACGCTGGCCGAGATCGAGCTGAACCGGGCGCTGTTCCTCTCCGAGACCGAGCCCGTCCCCGTCCAGCTCGGCTACGCGCCGGAGGACGCCCGCTTCACCATCGCCTCCACCCCCGCCGGCGGCGAGCCCGCCGTGCACGCCGGCGGCCGGGTCCGCACCGGCCAGCGCCGCGGCTACGGCCCCGCACTGGACACGGACGTCCTCCGGGCCCGGGGGCGGCACCTCGACGGCCCGGACTGCTACCGGCAGCTGGCCGCGCGCGGCTACGACTACGGGCCCGCCTTCCAGGCCATCGCCGAGGTGTGGGCGGGCCCCCGCGAGGCGCTCGCGCGGATCCGGCCGACCGCCGAGCTCGGCCCGGACGCGGCCGACCACCACCTCCACCCGGTGCTGCTGGACGGCTGCTTCCAGACCCTGCTCACCACGCGGCTGGAGGAGCACGAGGGCGGCAGCGTCCGGCTCCCCGTCTCGATCGCCGAGGTCCGGCTCGACGAGATCGGCGACCGCCCGCTGTGGGTGCACGCCACCGTCACCCGGGACAGCGGCGAGGAACTCGTCGGCGACCTCGCGCTCTACACCGAGGACGGCACCCCGGTCGGCCGGGTCACCGGCTTCCGGGTCGCCGACGTCGCCCAGGCCCCGGCCTCCGTCGGGCTGGCCACCATCGACGGCTGGCTCACCGAGGTCGACTGGGTGGCGGCCGCCGCGCCGGCCGTCGACGGGACCCCCGGCGACCTGCTGCTGTTCGCCGACGAGGGAGGCCTCGCCGAGCGGCTGGCCGCCCTGGCCACCGGCCGGGGCGCCCGCTGCCACCTGGTCCGGCCCGGCACCGAGTACCGGCACGGCGAGGGGCACTCGACCGTGCGGCCCGACTCCGCCGAGGACGTCCGGCGACTGTTCGCCGACCTCGACCCAGGCTTCGCCACCGTCGTCCACCTCTGGAACCTCGACCAGCCCGCCCTGGCCGCCACCACCGCCGACCGGCTCGGCCCGCTCGCGACCCTCGGCGCCTACTCCCTGATCGCCCTCGCCCAGGCCCTGCCCGCCGCCCGCCCGGACGGCCGGCTGCACATCGTCACCCGGGGCACCCAGCCCGCCGTCCCCGGCGACCGGGTCGAACCGCTCGGCGCCCCCGCCTGGGGCATCGGCCGGGTGCTGTGGCAGCAGGAGCTGGTCGCCCAGCGCGGCACCCTGATCGACCTCGACCCGGCCGTCGACGCCGCCGACCAGGCCGAGGCGCTGCTCGCCGAACTCGCCGCCCGGGACGAGCAGGAGATCGCCCTGCGGTCCGGCGGCCGGCTCACCAGCCGGCTGCGGCAGGCCGAGGGCCTCACCCGCCCGCTGCCGCCGGTCCTGCGCCCCGACGGCAGCTACCTGGTCACCGGCGCCTTCGGCGCCCTCGGCCGGCTGCTCTGCCGCACCCTCGTCCGGCGCGGCGCCCGGCGGCTGATCCTGGTCGGCCGCACCGTCCTGCCCGAGCGCTCCGAGTGGGCGTACACCGACCCGGACACCCCCGTCGGGCAGCGGATCGCCTTCCTGCGCGAGCTCCAGGCGCTCGGCGCCGAACCGCTGCTCGCCCCGATCGACGTCACCGACGAGGCCGCCCTCGCCAACTGGCTCGCCGACTACCGGCAGCACCAACTCCCGCCGATTCGAGGCGTGTTCCACCTCGCCGGACAGGTCAGGGACACCCTGCTGGCCCAGATGGACCGGCCGGCCTTCGACGCCGGCTACGCCCCCAAGGTGATCGGCGGCCACCTGCTGCACCGGCTGCTGCGGGACGAACCGCTCGACCACTTCGTGCTGTTCGCCTCCGTCGCCTCGCTGCTCACCACCGCCGGCCAGACCAACTACGCGGCCGGCAACGCCTTCCTGGACGCCCTGGCCCACCACCGCCGGGCCGAGGGGCTGCCCGGGCTCAGCCTGGACTGGGGCCCCTGGGCCACCGGCATGATCGAGGAGCTGGGCCTGGTCGCCCACTACCGCGACGCCCGGGGCATGAGCTCGCTGCCGCCAGACGCCGGAACGGCCGTCCTGGAGCGCGTCCTCGGCCAGGACCGCGCCCAGCTGCTGGTCGCCACCGTGGTCGACTGGCCGACCTTCCTCGCCTGGTACCCGGCGCCGCCGCCGCTGGTCGCCGACCTGGCGGCGAGCGCCGCCGAGCAGGCCCCGGTCGAGACCGGCGGCTTCCTGGACGCCTACCGCGCGGCCGACCCGCAGGCCCGCCGGGAGCTGGTCGTCGAACGGTTCACCGCCGCCGCCGCGGCCGTGCTGCGGATCGGCGCCGAACGGATCGACGCGGAGACCAGGCTCGGCGCGCACGGCCTGGACTCGCTGCTCGCGATGGAGCTGCGCGCCCGGGTGCACGGCGAACAGGGCGTCGCCCTGCCGGTGGTGGCCCTGCTCAGCAACGGCACCGTCGGCGACCTGGTCGACCTGCTCACCGAGGGCCTGGCCGAGCGGCTCACCGCCGACGGCGGCCCGGCCGAGGCCGACGTCGAGCTGTACGCCGACGAGTCCCGCTTCCCGCTCACCCACAACCAGCAGGCGCTCTGGTTCCTGCGCCTGCTGCACCCGGACGGCTTCGCGTACAACATCGGCGGCGCCGTCGAGGTCCGCGCGGAGCTCGACCCGGAGCTGATGTTCGGGGCCTTCCGCCACCTCGTCGCCCGGCACCCCGAGCTGCGCGCCGCCTTCACCGCCGAGGAGGGCCGCCCGGTCCAGCGGATCCGGGAGGAGGCCGAGGCCGACACCGGACTGTTCGACGTGGAGGGCCGGCCGTGGGAGGAGATCCACGACCTGATCGTCCACGAGTACCGGCGGCCGTACGACCTCGCCGAGGACCCGCTGGTGCGGCTCAGGCTGTTCCGGCGCGGGCCGGACCGCTGGGTGCTGATGAAGGCCGTCCACCACATCGTCTCGGACGCGATCTCCACCTTCACCTTCATCGAGGAGCTGTTCGAGGTCTACGAGGCGCTGCGCCAGGGCCGCACCCCGGAACTGCCCCCGGTGCCCGCCCGCTACCTGGACTTCCTCAACCGCCAGAACCGCTTCCTGGCCGGGCCCGAGGCACGGCGGATGCTCGACTACTGGCGCGGCCACCTGCCGGCCGAGATGCCGGTGCTGGCACTGCCCACCGACAAGCCGCGCCCGGCCGTGCAGACCCACAACGGGGCCTCCGAGTTCTTCCAGCTGGACGCCGAACTCACCGCCCGGGTGCACGAGCTGGCGCGGGCCAACGGCGCCACCCCGTTCATGGTGCTGCTCAGCGCCTACTACCTGCTGCTGCACCGCTGGTCCGGGCAGCCGGACATCGTGGTCGGCAGCCCGGTCACCGGCCGCACCCAGGAGGAGTTCGCCTCCGTCTACGGCTACTTCGTCAACCCGCTGCCGCTGCACGTGAGCCTGGCCGGGGAGCCGACCGTGGCCGAGCTGCTGGGCCGGGTGCGGGAGAGCGTGCTCGGCGGGCTGGACAACCAGGAGTACCCCTTCCCGCTGCTGGTCGAGCAGTTGGGCCTCCAGCACGACCCGAGCCGCTCCGCGGTGTTCCAGGCGATGTTCATCCTGCTCACCCACAAGGTCGCCGTGGAGCGCTTCGGATACCGCCTGGAGTACATCGAACTCCCCGAGGAGGAAGGCCAGTTCGACCTCACGCTGTCCGCCTACGAGGACCGCGCCGACGGCTGCTTCCACTGCGTCTTCAAGTACAACTCGGACCTCTTCGAGCCCGCCACCGTCCAGCGGCTGGCCGCGCACTACCGCAACCTGCTGGAGGCCATGACCCGCGCCGCCGAGGACGAGCCGGTCGGACGGCTGCGGATGCTCGGGGACGCCGAACGGCGCGAGATCCTCACCGGATTCAGCGGCGCCGAGCGCCGGATCGAGCACGACACCCCGGTGCCCGAGCTGATCGCCAAGGCCGCCGCCGAACGGCCCGAGGCCGTCGCGGTGGTCGCGCCCGGCCGGGACGGCGTCCGCCGGCTGACCTACGGCGAACTGGAGCGCCAGGCCCAGCGCACCGCCGTGAGACTGCGCGAACTCGGCGTCGGCGAGGGCTCGGTGGTCGCGGTCTGCCTGGACAAGTCGCCCGAGCTGATCACCACCCTGCTGGGGATCTGGCGGGCCGGCGCCGCCTACCTGCCGCTCGACCCCGGGCACCCGGCCGACCGGCTCGCCCACCAGGTGACGGACGCCGGAGCGGCGCTGGTGGTGGTCGACCAGCGGCGCCCGCTCCCCGCCGACCTGCCCGCCGAGCCGGTCACCCTGGAGGAGCTGGACCGGCCGGTCCTGGGGGGCGCCGTGCCGCTGCCCGCCGCCGACCCGGACCGGCCCGCCTACCTGATCCACACCTCGGGCTCCACCGGCCGGCCGAAGGGAGTCCGGGTCGACCACCGGAACCTGGCCGCCGTCACCGCCGGCTGGCGCGCCGAGTACCGGCTGGACATCGAGGTCCGGGTGCACCTCCAGATGGCCGGCACCGCCTTCGACGTCTTCTCCGGGGACTTCGCCCGGGCGCTCAGCACCGGCGGCACCCTCGTCCTGGTCGACCGCGAGCTGCTCTTCGACACCGCCCGGCTGTACCGGGTGATGCGCGAGGAGGCCGTGGACGGCGGCGAGTTCGTGCCCGCCGTGGCCCGCGGGCTGCTGGCCCACTGCGAACGCGAGGGCCTGACGCTGGACTTCCTGCGGCTGCTGATCGTCGGCTCCGACTCCTGGAAGGCCGCCGAGCACCAGCGGGTGCGCGCCCTGTGCGGCCCGCGGACCCGGCTGGTCAACTCCTACGGGCTGACCGAGGCCAGCGTCGACAGCACCTACTACGAGGGCGCGACCGAGCAGCTGGAACCCGGCCGGATGGTGCCGATCGGCCGGCCGTTCCCGAACAGCGCGGTGTACGTCCTGGACCCGTACGGCGAGCCCGTCCCGGTGGGCGTGCCCGGCGAGCTGTGGATCGGCGGCGCGGGCGTCGCGGCCGGCTACCCCAACGACCCGGAGCAGACCGCCCGGCGCTTCGTCACCCTGGAGCTCGACGGCGCACCCGCGCGGCTCTACCGCACCGGCGACCTCGGCCACTGGGACACCGCCGGCACCCTGCACCTGCTCGGCCGCATCGACAACCAGGTCAAGGTCCGCGGCCACCGGATCGAGCTCGGCGAGATCGAGGCCCACCTCACCGCCCGTCCGGAACTCGCCCAGGCCTGCGTGGCGGTCCGCCAGGACGCCCGGGGCGAGGCCGCCCTCGCCGCCTACGTGGTGCCCGCCGAGGGCACCGTGCTGGACCGCCGCGAGCTGCGCCGCCACCTGGCCGAGCACCTGCCCACCGTGATGATCCCCTCCTACCTCACCGAACTGCCCGCCCTGCCGCTGACCCCGAACGGCAAGGTGGACCTCGCGGCCCTGCCCGAGCCGAAGGCCGACACCGCCGGGGCCCAGCACGAACCGCCCGTCACGCTCTACGAGACGAGGGTCGCCGAGCACTGGCAGAACCTGCTCGGCCTGGACGAAGTCGGCCTCCAGCACGACTTCTTCGAACTCGGCGGCAGCTCGATCCGGCTCATCGAGCTGATCCACCACCTCCAGAGCGAGTTCAACATCAGCATCCCGGTCGGCCTGCTGTTCAAGGTCACCACCCTGCACGGCATGGCCCGCACCGTCGAGCAGATCATCACCGGCGAGGTGGCCGGCGGCGAACCCTACCTCTGGTTCAACGCCGCGGCGCCCGAGGACCGCACGGTCTTCTGCTTCCCGCCGGCCGGCGGCCACGGGCTGGTCTACCGGCAGCTCGCCGCGCACCTGCCGGAGCACCGGATCGCCTCCTTCAACTACCTGACCGGCGACGACAAGACCGCCCGCTACGCGGACCTGGTCGAGGAGCTGCACCCCGCCGGGCCGTACGTCCTGCTCGGCTACTCGCTCGGCGGCAACCTCGCCTTCGAGGTGGCCAAGGAGCTGGAGCGGCGCGGACGCACGGTGGCCTCGGTGCTGCTGGTGGACGCCTACCGGGTCACCGAGGCCTTCGACCTCGGTGAGGAGCACCTGGCCGTCTTCGAACGCGAACTCCACGAGCACCTGCACCGCCACACCGGCTCGCGGATCGTCGCCCGGGAGACCATCGAACAGGCCAGGGACTACCTGGAGTTCAGCAGCAGGACGCCCAACACCGGAACCGTCAGGGCCCAGTTGGACGTGGTCTGCGAACGCGACCGGCTCTCCGTGCACGTGGGCGGCGAACCGGGCGCCTGGCACGGCGCCTCCACCACGGGCACCGCGGTGTACGTCGGGCACGGCGCCCACGCCGAGATGCTCGACGGGGACTTCGCCGCCCGCAACGCCGAACTGGCCGGCGCCATCCTGGCCGGGGGCACCGCCGATGTCCTCGGCTGACCGCGGGCCGGACTGGTCCACCAGGGAACGGGCCGCCGGCGGCCCGCCCCGGGTGATCGTGATCGGGGCCGGCCTGGCCGGCCTCGCCACCGGCTGCTACGCGCAGATGAGCGGCCTGGAGACCCGGATCTTCGAGAAGCACGTGCTGCCCGGCGGCTGCTGCACCGCGTGGTCCCGGCACGGCTACCTGTTCGACTACTGCATCGACTGGCTGATCGGCACCGCCGAGGGCACCGGAGCGCACCAGGTCTGGAGCGAACTCGGCGCCCTGGACGGCAAGTCGGTGACCCGCTTCGACACCTTCAACCGGGTGGTCGACGAACACGGTCGGGCCGTCACCTTCTACGGCGACCCGGACCGGCTGGAGGCCCACCTGCTGGCCCTCGCGCCCGGCGACGCCAAGCCGATCCGGGCCTTCTGCCGGGACCTGCGCCGCTACGCCGCGATCGAACTGCCCTGGGACCTCACCCCGCCGCCGCTGCGCACCACGGCGGAACGGCTGCGGACCCTGCGCACCGTCCTGCCCGCGTTCCGGCTGTTCTGGCGCACCGCGACCACCCCGATGAGCGGCTTCGCCGAGCGGTTCCAGGACCCACTGCTGCGGCGGGCCTTCCCCAACATGTTCCTCCAGGAGCCCGAGGGCTTCCCGCTGCTGCCGTACCTGTACACCCTGGCGGCCGCCCACAACGGCAACGCGGGGTTCCCGGAGGGCGGTTCGCTCGGGCTGGCCCGCTCGGTGGAGGAGCGCTACACCTCGCTCGGCGGGGTGATCGGCTACCGCTGCCGGGTGGAGCGCATCCTGATCGAGGACGGGCGCGCGATCGGAGTGGAACTCAAGGACGGCTCCCGGCACTTCGCCGACCATGTGGTGGCCGCCTGCGACGGTCCGACGGTGCTCGACCGGCTGCTGGAGGGCCGGTACTCCAGCCCCGCCACCGAGAAGCTGTACGGCGAACTGCTCGACAAGCCGGGCAACCTGTACCCGGCGGTGGTCTCCGCCTTCGTCGGCGTCGACGGCCCGCTGCCCGAGGGCGAACCGCACAGCACCACCTACCTGCTGTCGCCCGAGGACGGTGCGCGACTGCCCGGCTCGCTCCAGCGCAGCCTGGTGGTGCAGCTGCGCTCCACCTACGCGGACGGCTTCGCCCCGCCCGGCAAGTCGGTGCTGCACTGCACCTACTTCAGCGACTACCGCTCCTGGAAGGACCTGCGGAGCAGCGACCGCCGGGCCTACCGGGCGCGCAAGCAGGAAGTCGCCGCGTTCGTCCGGGAGTTCCTGGAGCGGACCTACCCCGAGCTCGGCCCGCGGATCGAACTCGTCGACGTGGCGTCGCCGGTGACCACCGAGCGGTTCACCGGCAACACCTACGGCAGCATCCTCGCCTGGCAGGCCTTCTCCGAGGCCGAGGACGCAGCCAACCGGCTGGTCAACCGGGACCGGATGCGGCTGCCCGGGCTGAGCGGCTTCTCCATGGCGGGCCAGTGGACCTCGCTCGGCGGGCTGATCCGTGCCGCCACCAGCGGACGGTTCGCCGCGCAGTACCTCTGCCAGGAGCTCGGCCGGCCGTTCCGGGCCTGGCCGAGCGACAACCGGGAACCCTGGCACGCGGGCAAGTGGGGCCGACTGCCGCAACTCGGCCGGGCCACCGTGGGAGCGCCGGAAGTGGGAGTGGCGGAAGTGGGAGCGGCGGAGTGAGCGGGACGACGACCGGCGGCCGGCAGAGCATGGTCATCATCGGCGGAGGGCTCGGTGGCCTGTCCACCGGCTGCTTCGCGCGGATGAACGGCTACCGCACCCGGATCCTGGAGATGCACGAGATCCCCGGCGGCTGCTGCACCGGCTGGGACCGCGGGGAGTTCACCTTCGACTGCTGCATCAGCTGGCTGCTGGGCAGCGGCCCGGGCAACGAGATGCACCAGATCTGGCTCGAACTCGGCGCGCTGCAGGGCAAGCGGATGCGCAACTTCGACGTCTTCAACGTGGTGCGGACCCGGGACGGCGGGGCGGTCTACTTCTACTCCGACCCCGACCGGCTGGAGGCCCACCTGCTGGAACTGGCCCCGGAGGACGCCCGGCAGATCCGGCAGTTCTGCGCGGGGCTGCGCAAGTTCCGTCTGGCGCTGGCCCGTTACCCCTTCCTCAAACCGGTCGGGCTGATGGGCCGGTGGGAGCGGACGCGGATGCTCGCCTCCTTCCTGCCGTACTTCAACGTGATCCGGCGCTCGATCACGGTGCTGATGAGCGACTACTCGGCGAAGTTCAGGAGCCCGCTGCTGCGCGAGGCCTTCAACTTCATCCTGTACGAGAAGCACCCCAACTTCCCGGTGCTGCCCAACTACTTCCAGCTCGCCTGCCACGCCGGCCAGTCGGCCGGGGTGCCGGAGGGCGGCTCGCTGGGGCTGGCCAACTCGATCGAGCAGCGCTACCTGCGGCTGGGCGGCGAGATCACGTACAACACCAAGGTGGCCGAGGTCCTGATCGAGGGCGACCGGGCGGTGGGGGTGCGGCTGAGCGACGGCCAGGAGGTGCGGGCCGACATCGTGGTGGCCGCCTGCGACGGCCGGACCACCATGATGGACCTGCTCAAGGGCCGCTACCTGAGCGACACCTACCGCCGGCTGTACACCCAGACCATCACCGAGCCGGGCATGGTCTTCCCCGGCTACGTGACCGTCTTCCTCGGCCTGCGCCGGCCCTTCCCGGCCGGGGACCCGTGCACCACCTACCTGCTGGAGGACGAGGTCGCCGAACGGCTCACCGGCATCCGGCACCCGAGCATCAACGTCCAGTTCCGCAGCCGCCACTACCCGGAGCTGTCGCCCGCCGACACCACCGTGGTGTACGCCAGCTACTTCTGCGACATCGAACCCTGGCGGGAGCTGAGCACCGGGCCGGAGCAGGAGCCCCGGGTGCGGCGCGGAGAGGAACTGCACACCCTGCCGGTCGGCCGGGGACGGGAGTACCAGCGGCAGAAGCGCCGGGTGCGCGACGCCATCGTCGAGTTCCTGGACGGCCACCACCCCGGGCTCCGGGAGGCGGTGGCCGTCAAGGACGTCTCCACCCCGCTCACCCAGGTCCGCTACACCGGCAACTACAACGGGACGGTGCTGGGCTGGCAGCCCTTCGTGGAGAGTGGCGAGACGCTGGAGGAGGAGGTCAAGCGCAACGGCCCGGGGCTGCCCGGCCTGGCGAACTTCTACCTCTCCGGGGTCTGGGCGACCACCGGCGGACTGATCCGGGCGGCGGCGGCCGGCCGGCACGTCGTCCAGTTCATCTGCCGGGACGACGGCAAGCCCTTCACCGCGGAGGTGGACGACAGCGCGCCGCTGCCCACCGTGCTCATCGAACCGGTCGGCCCCGCCGACCGCCAGTTTGGAGTCACCTCGTGAGGATCGAGAAGTGGGTCGTCGGGGAGCACGTGGACGGCGTGCCGGACGTCGAGCGGATGTACCGGAAGGTCGTGGAGGAGCTGGACGTCCGGCTCGCGGCGGACGAGATGCTGCTGCGCACCCGGTACGTCTCGGTCGACCCGTACCTCCAGGGCATCGCGCTGGACACGCCGATCGGCGACCACATGGGCGCGGACTCGATCATGGAGGTGCTGGACGCCGGGCCCGCCGCGCGCTTCGCGGCGGGCGACCTGGTGCAGGGCTTCGGCGGCTGGCGCAGCCACCTGGTCAGCAACGGCGCGCCCAGGCTCTGGCAGACCGGGACGTTCCCGATGGTCTTCCCGGCCTTCCGCCGGCTGGACCCGGCCGACTACGACGAGGACCTGCCGCTGTCCACCGCGCTCGGCATCCTGGGCGGGCCCGGGATGACGGCCTGGGGGACGGTCGAGAAGTTCCTGGACGTGCGCCCCGGGTCGACGGTGTTGGTCGGCGGCGCCTCCGGGGCGGTCGGCTCGCTGGTCGGGCAGCTGGCCAAGCACCGGGGCGCACGGGTGATCGGGACCACGGCGTCGCCGGAGAAGACGGCGGGGCTGTGGGAGCTGGGCTTCGACGGGGTGCTGCTGTACCGCGACGGCGACGCGCCGGAGCGGCTGGAGAAGGAGCTGGCCGAGCTGGCCCCGGGGGGCATCGACCGCTACTTCGACAGCCTCGGCGGGACGCTGACCGACGTGGTCTTCGGCATGCTCGCGGTGGAGAGCCGGGTGGCCGTCTGCTGGCAGTGGGGGAGCCAGGTCGGCGGGGACTGGGCGGGGCCGCGGCTGCTGCCGATGATCATGTTCCCGCGCACCACGATCCGGGGCATCTTCTCGCTGGAGTGGTTCACCGAGGAGAACTGGGCCGCCCTGCGGCGGGACCTCGGGGCGCTGGTCCGCAGCGGGGAACTGACCTACCAGGAGACGGTGCACCGGGGGTTCGACAGCATCCCGGCGGCCTACCGCGGCCTCTACCGGGACCGGTCGGCGAGCAAGGGGAAGGTGCTGGTCGAACTCTGAGCGTGTTCGTTCCAGGACGCCCGCGGGCCCTTCGGCGGATGTGCCGAAGGGCCCCGGCGCGCGGCCGGTGCGGGACGGTCAGTTCAGGGTGAACCAGGTGCTGCGGGACTTCTTCCACTCGGGGTGGGTGAGGTCCTTGGCGGCGGTGGCGTCGTTGTAGAGGTCGGCGGAGCCGTCGTCGGTGATCAGCTGGGCGCGGGCGCCGGGGGCGTCCAGGTCCGGGACGTCCGGGAGGGCCTCCCAGGCGCCGTAGTCGCTGGTCGGCAGGTCGATCAGCTTGGTCGGGGCGGAGCCGGGCTGACCGTTCCAGCGATAGAGCGCGTACGGGGCGGAGTTGTCCTCGGCGGCCCAGGAACCGGCCACGATCAGGTACTGGCCGAGGTCGTTGCGCCGGATGTCGCGGACGGACAGCCCGCCGAGGTCCAGCTCGACCGGGTCGCCGAAGGTCGCGTGCGCGGCCGAACCGTTCAGCAGGGACGGGAGGTTGGTGACCGGGACGAGCAGCGCCCGGCCGCCGGTGACGGCCGGGGTGAGCGGCGCGCGGAAGCCGATGTAGGCGGTGCTGGTGCTGCCGGGGGCGAACTCCAGGCCCTCGACGTTGAACCCGTCGATCTGCTTGGGCGCCTGGCCGTCGGCGGCGCCGGCCGCGAAGCCGTAGCGCTTGCCGTGGGCGTTGTCCCAGCCGATCAGGTCGTCGCGCAGGCCGTCGTAGGAGCCGGCCAGGGACAGCTGGGTGTCGGCGCCGGAGCCGGTGACGGTGGTGGTGAAGACGGTGTGCCGGTCGGGCTTGACCACGCCGTCCTTGTTGTTGCCCAGCGAGCCGGTCCAGTAGATGGTGTTCCCGACCCGGGTGGCGGCCTCGATGTCGATCTCCTTGGAGACGCCGAGGGCCGAGCTGAAGTCCCAGGTGCGGACCGGCGAACCGGAGTTGTCGCGGTCGTACAGGCGCAGGGTGTTGGACTCGTCGTCGCCGACCAGGATGTAGCCGCCGCCCGCGTCCACGGCGGCCGAGGCGTCGCTGGAGCCGGTCAGGTAGCGGCTGGTGGCGGAGGACTGCACGGCGGGGGAGGCCGCGTAGTGCAGGGTACGGGTGGCGCTCTTGCCGCCGAGGCCGGTGACCTTGACGGTGAGGTCGGCGTAGCCGACGCCCTGGGCGGCGACCGCCAGGGTGCGGGTGCCGCCGGTGCCGGTCACCGTGACGTCGCCGGTGCGGGCCACGGAGCTGCGGGTGGTGGCCGAGGCGGCGACGGTCAGCGCCGAGGCCGCGGCGCCGGACTGGGCGACCGTCACGGTCACGGTCGGGTCGCCGGTGGCGCCGACCGCGCCGGACAGGTATCCGGCCGAGAAGGTGATCGTCGGGGTGCCGTACGTGACCGCGCCGGCCGGGAGGGCGGGCAGGGCGAGCACGGGCACCGCCGCGACGGCGACGGCGAGCGGCAGCAGGCGGCGGAGGGAACGCGACACGGTGGCTACCCTTCGGCAGGTGACGGGAGTTGACGGAGAGTGCAAGCCTGCTGGCGCTCGGCGAACACTGACCCTACGGAGACCCTACGAGCGTGGGCGGGCGGGCGAACAGCGGGCCTCGCGGCGGTGAAGGACCGGGCTCAGCCGGTGATGCCGGCCGCGCGCAGGCGGCGGGCGACCGCCTCCCAGTCGGGGGCGACCGGCTCGGTCCGACCGGTGCCGACGCCCTTGTCCTTGAACCCGCTGGAGGTCGAGACACAGACCACCGGGCCCTCGGCGAGGTCCGGCTCGCCGAGGCTGCGCAGCCCCGCCAGGCCGGCCGCCGAGGACAGCTCCGTCCAGAGCCCGGCCCGGGCCAGCTCCCGCTGGGCGTCGGCGAGTTGAGCGTCGTCCAGGGTCAGCGCCCGGCCGCCGCTCTCCCGGACGGCGAGCACGCCCCGGTAGCCGCTGACCGGGGAGGCGATCGAGTACGCGTCGCTCGGGCCGACCGTCACCCGGGCGGCCGGCAGGCCCTCGGCGATCGCCCGGGCGAGCGGCCCGGAGGTGGCCGTCTCGCAGGAGTGGATGCGCGGAACGCGGTCGGTCAGGCCCAGCCGGCGCAGCTCGGTGAAGCCCTTCCAGACGCCGAACAGCAGCTCGCCGTAGCCGGTCGGGACGAACACCGCGCTCGGCAGGCCGACGTCCTGGAAGATCTCGTACGCGACGGTCTTGTAGCCCTCGGGGCCGTACGCGTGCCCGGTGTGGGTGGTGGTCAGGTTGCTGACCGGGTGCAGGCCCAGCCGGTCGACCGCCTGGCGCAGCAGCGGCCAGCGGGCCTCCCACGGCACCGGGAGCACCACCGCGCCGTAGGCGTTGAGGAAGGCGTCGACGTTCGGCGGCAGGTCCGGGCCGGTGAACACCACGCAGCGCAGTCCGGCGCGGGCGGCGTAGGCGGCGGCCGAGGCGCCGTGGTTGCCGGAGGAGGCGACCGCGAGGCCCGGCGCGCCGGCGCCCACGGCCGCGCTGGTGGTGCAGCGGTTCAGCCGGTCCTTGTGGCTCCACGTGGGGTTGCGGGACTCGTCCTTGACGTACACCCCGGGCTCGATCTCCACCGTCGGGGTGGCGCCCTCGCCCAGACCCGGTGCGAGCAGCGGGGGCAGCAGCGGAGCCCAGCGCTCCAGGCCGCCGCGCACCGGGGCGGGGGCGAACAGGCCCGCCGGGTCGGCCTTGTCGTAGGCGTAGTCGACCTCGACGGGGTAGGAGACGTCCTCGGTGCCGGTGCGCGGGCAGCCGGCGGTGAGCGGGGGCCAGAGCGGGTAGTCGAGCGCGGGGTCGCCGAGGGAGCGCTGGCCGGTCGCGAGGGAGTCTTCTGTCGGCATGCCAGGAGACTAGCCGGGCGGCCTCCGTGCGGTCCGGCGGTTGGCGGGCCGCGGCGGGAACCCGTTCGTGGCGGTACCGGTTCCGGCCGTTCGGGGGAGGAGTCAGCCCTGGCGGACCGCCGAGATGTCGAACTCCAGGACGACCTTGTCACCGACCAGGACGCCGCCGCCCTCCAGTGCCGCGTTCCAGGTGACGCCGTACTCCTTGCGGCTGATGGTGACCGAGCCCTCCAGGCCCACCCGCAGGTTGCCGTACGGGTCGACGACGTTGCCGGTGTACTCGAAGTCGATGGTGACCGGGCGGGTGGTGTCCTTGATGGTCAGGTCCCCGGTGACCCGGTAGTCGGTGCCGGAGCGCACCTCGACCGCGGTGGAGCGGAAGGTGATGTCGGGGAAGCTCGGCGCGTCCAGGAAGTCGTTGGTGCGCAGGTGCTGGTCGCGCTGCTCCACGCCGGTGTCGATGCTCTCGGCCTTGATCACCACCTGGCCGGAGGAGCTGGACGGGTCGCCGCCGTCGAGGTGGGCGGTGCCCTCGAACCGGTGGAACGCGCCGCGGACCTTGGTCACCATGGCGTGGCGGGCGACGAAGCCGATCCGGGTGTGGGTGGGATCGAGGACGTAGTCGCCGGTGAGCTCGGAGAGGTTGGCGGTCATGGTCGGCATGCCTCCTGGTGCGGGGCCCGGGTCTCGGCCCGGGGGTGGTCGGGCGGTCCCCGGACCACGCTAGGGGCAGTTCCCGCGGGCCGCGCGTCGGGTCGGGTCTGAGCGGGGGGCGGGGTGGGAAGGCTCGCGGAGTACACCGGAGGAGCGAAGGGGCGAGGGGGTCGCGATGGACAGTGGCGTACGGGCGATGGTCGACGCGGTGGACGAGGCGCGGCGGCAGCTGCGGGAGAACGCGCTGCCGAAGGCGCGGGACAGCAGCCGGGAGAGGGTTCCGGAGAAGGAGGAGGCGGCTCTGCTGGGGGCGCTCGCCGGACTGATGGAGGCCATCGTCGAGCTGGCCGAAGCCGCCTCGGACCGGATGACCACGGGCGACAGCCGGGAGACGTACATCAAGGCGGTCCGGCGGCTGCGGGTCCAGCCCCGGTACCTGCGCGAGGACACGGCGGCAGTCGCGAAGCGGGTGGGCGCCGCGGAGTGACCGGCGGCCGGTGCCCCTCGCCGGGGGCACCGCCCGCGTCGGTCAGCGGTGGCTCGGGAACTGGACCACCTGCTGGTAGGTCGGGCGGTTCTGCCAGGTGGTCCTGGCGTCCGTCACGCCGCCCAGCGGTCGCTGGATGATCGTGTCGGCGCACCACTGGTCGCCGGCCGAGCAGTCCGCGTCGCCCGGGTAGACCTGGGCGGAGGTCTGGGCGGCGGCCTGCTTCAGGGTGTTCAGCAGGACGGTCCGGCAGGCCGCGAGGTCGCCCCCGCCGCAGAACGGCCGGGCCAGCGGGCCGGCCACCTGGTCGCCGAGGACGGCGCGCAGGTCCTTGTCCAGATAGCTCCACCAGCCGTACTGGAAGGCCGAACCCTTGTGCGGGATGGACTCGTTGGCGCTCACCGGGCCGGTGGCCGAGCCGGTCTGCCCGCCCGAGGGGGACTCGTTGATCTGGAGGGCGCCGGTCAGCGCGCCGAACAGCGGGTCACCGAGGCCAGGCCGCATGACACCCTCGGCGACCAGCGGCCACCAGGCGTCCATCACCCGGATCGCGGTGGCGTCCGCGTAGCCGTGGCTGCCCGCCGAAGTCTCCCTCCGCAGGGCGCCGTTGGCGAGCCATGCCTCCAGCTGCTGCAGGGCGGTGAGGGCGGCCTGGTCGGTGACGGGCGCGCTGCGCAGCACGCGGATCAGGTCGGGCAGCACGTCCTCGGCCCGCAGGTCGGCCAGGGCGGCGCTCTCCATGGCCTGGGTGAGCGAGACCCGGCCCGCCCTGCCGCCGTTCCTGAGCAGGGACTTGACCCGGTCGTCCAGCAGGTTGCCGCGGTGCACCGAGCCGTTGCCGAAACCGGCCGAGGTGAAGCCGTTCGCCTGCTTGTTGTTCCAGGAGATGTAGTAGTCCTGGTTGACGGACTGCGGGTGCTCGGCCGCCGGGGTGTATCGGGCGGTATTGGCGACCGGGTCGAAGTCGGCCCACTCGTAGGCGGGTTGGGCCTGGACGGGCAGCCCCGGGTCCACCCCGGGGGCGCGGACCGGGTTGCTGCCGGAGTTGTAGTACGCGATGTCGCGCGAGTCGGCGTAGAACCAGTTGAAGGTGTAGTTGATGTCCTGCGCGGCCCGCTGGAAGCCCGCCGCGCCCTGCACCGCGCCCGGGTCGTTCAGCTCCTGGAAGCCGATGATGGAGTCGGCCTCGTGCCGGTAGGTGGAGCGCAGCGAGGTGAAGGCGACGGGCGCGCCGCCGACGGTGCCGCGGGCGCTGACCAGGCCGTACCTGGAGCGGTACATCACCAGGGTGTAGGAGCCGGCCGGGGTGGAGTCGGCGGTGGTGGGCTTCCACGCGTTCTTGCGTTCCAGCCGGTCGAAGGGCAGGCACTGGCCGTGCCACAGGTAGGAGTTGGCGGCGGTGGTGACCGGGGAGCCGTCGGTGGTGCAGAGCGGGACGGCGTAGGTGTCGGTGATGTCCTGACCGGCGGAGGTCGCGCTCCAGGCGTAGTCCTGGCCGCGGCCGAGCTGCACGTAGAAGCTCAGGCCGGCGAAGGCGGCGCCGCGCGCGCTGATCCCGGGGCCCTGGATCTCCTCCAGCATCAGCAGCTGCGGGGCGAAGTAGCCGGTCTGCGGGCCGAACACGGCCACCGGGTGGCCGTCGTCGGTGTGCGCGCCGGAGACCAGCAGGGCGTTGGACATGCCGTGCTTGGCGGTCAGCAGGTTTCCGGGCAGGACGCCGTTCGCCTTGGTGGTGGCGGAGCTGCCCGAGCCGGTGGCGTCGTAGACGACCCGCTCGGGCACCACCGAGCCGGGGTCCGGCAGCGCAGTGCCCTGCGGCTGGTCCGGGACGGTCGCGTACGGGAAGCTCTGCCCGTCGTGCAGGGTCTGGACGGCCTCCGGGTCGTCCGCCTCGCGCAGCGACTTCCAGACCGCGTCCCCGGCGTCCTTGCCGTACCGGGCCTCGGCGGCCGACTTGACCTGGGCGGAGGCCAGTTCGCCTCCGCCGCCGGAGCCGAACAGCGCGCCGACCACGGAGGCGAGGGCCACCAGGTCGGTCAGCTTGAACGGCTCGATCGAGCCCGCGTTGGTGATCGGGTCGATGTGCCCGGTGAGGTCGTACTCACCGGGGAAGGTGCGGGCGTTGTAGGACTCCTTGGCGTACTGGTTGATGCCGTCGAGGTAGGCGTTGGCGTCGGCGAGTGCCTGGGTGGCCCGGCCGCCGCGGGCGGCGATGGCGTCGATCTGCTGCTGCAGCTCCGCCTCGGTGTACGGCGCGGCCTGCCAGAAGGTCTGCTCCAGCTGGCGGTTGGCGGCGGCGCCGCCCGCGAAGCCGGACAGCTGGCCGCGGCCGACGTGCCGGAAGAGGTCCATCACCCAGAGGCGGTCCTGGGCGGCGGCGTAGCCCGCGCCGAACTCGGTGCCGTAGCGGGTGGTCCCGGAGATGTGCGGGACGCCGGTGGCCTTGTCACGCACGATGGTGACGTCCGGACGCGGGCTGGTGGTGCTCGCCACCTGGTCGGCGGGGACGCCGAAGGAGGCGTCGTTGAAGAAGTCGCGCAGCTTGGCCTCGGTCAGACCGGGGTAGCCGGAGGCCAGGGCGGCGTAGGGGCCGAGCTGGTCGTCGGTGTGCGCGGGGCGGGTGCCGAAGGCCCGGTTGAGCAGGATGTCGGCGAGGGTGGCGTTGCCGTTCTCGCCGGGCGGCAGGATGTCGGCGCAGTGGCCGCCGCAGTAGTCGTTGGCGGCGGTCGTCGCCGGGGTGGGGGCGGCGGTGGCGGTGGGGCTGGTGGTCAGGGCGGCGGTGACGAGCAGGGCCGAGGCGAGGGCGGCGGCCGGGAGTCGGAGGGAGCGGGGGCGGGGGCGCTGGCGTGAACGCAAGGCGGACTCCTCCGTCGAAGTCTCACGGAAGAGTCGACGGTAGGGGTGCTACTGGCCGGTTGGCTAGTGGCGTGCATGCCATTTTCCCTGCGGGGGCGCGGAGTTGGGGCGTTTGGGCTGCGTGCTGCGTGCTGCATGCTCCGGGGTCGGGGCGCGTGGGGTCGAGGTGCGGGGGCCGGGAAAGCGGCGGCGCCGCACCCGCCGGGCTCAGTCCGGAGGTGCGGCGCCGGGTCGGCGGGGCCGGGTCAGGGCTTGAGCACCAGGCGGATCGGGTTGCCCTCCTTGCGCTCCAGCGCCTCGACCGCGCGGGCCGCCTCGGCCAGCGGGAAGGTGCCGCTCACCGAGCGGGAGAAGTCGAGCCGGCCGCCGCGGACCAGGTTGACCAGGTCGACCACGTCCTGGCCCTCGGAGCCGTAGTGGCCGCGGATCTGCTGGCGCAGGTAGCTGACCAGGGTGCCGTTGGTGACCGTCAGCGGCTTGTCGGTGAGGCCGACCAGCACCAGACGGCCGTGCTCGCCCAGGGTGGCCATGGCCTGCTCGCGCACCGGGGCGACCCCGGCGAAGTCGAAGGCGACGGACAGCGGACGACCGCCGGTGGCCTCGCGCAGCAGCTGGACGAACGCGGGGTCGGCCGGGTCGAGGGCGGCGTCGGCTCCGAAGGCCAGCGCGCGCTCACGGGCGGCCGGCAGCGGGTCGACGGCGACGATCGGGAAGGCGCCGATGGCCCGCAGCAGCTGCACGCCGTGGGCGCCGAGGCCGCCGACGCCCCAGACGCCGACCGCCTCGGCGGGCCGCACGGCGCCGGTGGCGGTGATGGCGGCCCAGGGGGTGGAGACCGCGTCGGGGATGAAGCAGGCCTGCTCGAAGGGGAGTTCGTCCGGTATGGGCACCAGGGTGGTGGCGGTGGCGAGCGCGTACTCGGCCCAGCCGCCGTCGTAGTCCACGCCGCGGGTGTGCACGACGCCGTCGCGGTTCTCGCCGGCCTGCAGCAGCACCCGGTCGCCGACGGCCGCGGTGGTCACTCCCTCGCCGAGGGTGTGCACGGTGCCCGCGACCTCGTGGCCGAGGGTGACCTTGTCGCCCTTGAGGAAGAGCGGCTTGAGCATGCCCTCGATCAGGTGGACGTCGGAGAGGCAGACGCCGGCGGCCTCGACCTTGATCAGCACCTCGCCCGGACCGGGCACCGGGACGGGGACCTCCTCCACGGCGAAGGCGCCCTTGGCGACGTCGAGCCGGCCGGCGAGCATCGTGGCGGTCATCAGGACTTCCCTTCTCGCGGGGGCGGCGGGCCGGGGGAGTGTCCGCCGCTCCGGAAGTTACTTGTTATCCAACAAGCAAGTTCACCGTAGCATGGTGGCATGTCTACGCACGATGAGGGCCGAACCGGCGGACCCGGGACGCTCCGCGAGGCGCCCGCGCGCCGCACCCAGGCCGAACGGCGGGCCCGGGCCGAGTCCGCGCTGATCGCCGCCGCCGCCCGGCTGATCGCCGAGCACGGCAGCACCGGGGTCACGCTGGCCGGGGTGGGGGAGGAGGCGGGCTTCAGCCGGGGCCTGGCCACCCACTACTTCGGGTCGAAGGCCGCACTGCTCGCCCGGCTCCAGGAGGCGGCGCTGGCCGAGGCGATGGCGGTGGCCGCGCCGGAGCGCAGCGGGGCGGGCGCGGTGGACGAGCTGTGCGGGTTCGCGCGCGGCTGCCTGGAGGGCGTGCGCAACCCGACCGACCTGGGCCGGGCCTTCGTGGTGCTGGGCGCGGAGGCGCTCGCCGGGGCCTCGGAGCTGGCCGCCGCGGTGGCGGAGCTGGACGCCCGGACCCGGGCGTGGGCGGCCGAGGTGGTCGGGCAGGGGCAGCGGGACGGCGAGCTGCGCCCCGGCGTGGACCCGGGCGCCTTCGCGCTGGCCTTCGTGGGGCTGCTCAAGGGGCTGGTGGTGCAGGCCGCGGCCGCTCCGAAGGCCTTTGACGTGGGGCTGGCGGTCGCCGAGTCCGAGCGCTGGATCCGGCTGGCGCTCACGGCGGGCTGAGGGCGCACGGGGCGGGCGTCCGGCCGGGGCCGGGTGGAGATGGGTGGGGGTGGCGCCGCCGCCCGGCGGCCGTGATGCGAGGGACGGTGGGCGGCGGTGCGGGTGGCCGCTCCGAGGTGGGGTCAGGCCCGGCGGGCGGGCGAACCGCGGCGTGCGGGCGGCACGATGCGCACCCGCTCGGTGGCGGGCGCCTTTTCGAGGTCGTCCAACTGGGCCAGGACGGTGGCGCGCAGGTCGTCGTCGTCCTCGAAGTGGTGGTCGTTGAACAGGGTGTAGCCGGACCACATCAGGTTGGCGCAGACCCGGGGCGGGACCTTGCCCGTCGCGGCGCCCATGCCGACCAGGGCGACGGACCGGATCGAGCCCGGCCGCAGCCGGTTCTGCCGGTGGACGGCCTGGAAGGCGGCGGCGCAGGCCAGGGCCACGTTCAAGGTCTCGCTGACGTTCTGCGAGGAGGTCCGCATGGTCGGGGCCGATATCAGGAACGCCGGGTTGACGGCGCCGGACGGGACGCAGACCGCGCTGCCGACCGGGAGGCTGCCGGCGTGCTGCTCGCGGATCGCCTTCTGGACCCGCAGCTGGATGCCCGCGCCCAGGTGGCGCTTGATCGCGGCGTCCGTCCCGCCGTCCATCCGGCCGCGGGAGTTGGTGGGGCTGACCCAGGCGTCCGCCTTCGCGGTGAGCAGCGAGGCGTGCCGGATGTCGATCCCGGGGACGTCGGCGAAGGCCGCCCGCCAGGACTCCACGACCGTCGCGTTGAGGTCGGTCAGCACCACCTTGAGCGGCGGCTCGGTGCGGTCCGTGGTCATGCTGGGCTCCTGTCGGTCGGGGGTGCCCGGTGGGCCGGTTCCTTGGTGACACCGACGAAGCTAGCGCCCGGCACTGACAATCCGTCCGGGCTCCTTCGGCACCCCGTCGGCGCCTCGCCCGCGCCGGTCGGCGGCCGGTCGGCGCGGGCCGGATTGTCGGAACCTGCTGGTAGGACTGTGGTGTCCGCCAGGGAAGCTGACGGTCCATCACCTGCCGTTCGTCTGACATTCGTACGGTCCCGACCAGCCGGAGTCGCACCACCATGAGCGCTGTCGACACCCCCGCCACCCAGCCCGACCCGAACGACCCGCTCGCCCTCGCCGACCTCTTCACGGGCGGCGGAGAGCCGTGGCTGCCGCTGCTGAAGCCGGTGATCGAGGCGCAGCCCGGTGCGGCCTCGTTCATCGGCCCGGGCCGCGGCCCGGAGGTCGTCCCGGTCCGCGAGCTGACCTTCCAGGCGCTCAAGCCGCACGCGCCGCACCGGTGGAAGGTCGTCGTCTTCGGCCAGAACCCGTACCCGAGGCCGGAGAGCGCCACCGGCATCGCGATGTTCGACAACACCTTCCACGACTGGAAGGACAGCCAGTTCGGCCGGGTGATCAGCATCCGCTGCCTGATCAAGGCCGCGGCGATGTGGAAGTACGGCATCCCCAAGAAGACGCCGATCGCCGACATACGGGCGCTGCTGAAGAAGCAGGAGACGGTCCAGCCGCCGGAGTGGTTCCAGGCGATGCTGACCCAGGGCGTCCTGCTGCTGAACGCGGCGCTCACCGCGAGCAGCGACGGCGCGATGGGGCCGGACGAGCACACCGGGTTCTGGCGGCCGGTCGCCGAGCGGATCGTCGAGGAGATCCTCCGCGCCAAGCAGCGGGCCGCCGAGGAGGACCGCTACGTGGTCTTCGCCTGGTGGGGCGCGCACGCCCGCAGCCTGAAGAACGTCGTGCTGCGGCTGCAGGAGAAGTACCCCGAGGTCGAGGTCCGCCACATCGACCACGCCAACCCGGCGGCCCAGGGCGACATCTTCTGCGACGGCGAGCACTTCGCCACGGTGAACGCAGCCCTGGCCTCGCTCGGTGCCGACGAGGTCGACTGGCTGCCCAGCACGGGGTGGAACGCGCCGTCGGCGCAGGGCGGCGGGGCGGAGGCCGGGGTCGCCGAGCGGATGGGTGCCTTCATCGCCTCCACCATGGAGCTGCACCAGCTCTACCTGGACCGACTCGCCGGGGTGAAGGACGAGGGCCTCGTCCTGCCGGCGATCACCGGCGTGTTCGACACCCCGCCGACGGGCTTCCGGGAGGCGGTGTCGCCGGTCGCCGAGCTGCTGCGCGGCCTGGACCGGCACGTGTCGCTGTCGCACGACTTCGGCAAGCGGCGGGCGGACGAGGCGGCCACCGGCCTGTCCGCCGACGAGATCGCCGCGCTGTACCTGTACACCTGCGAGTCCGCTTTCTACCGGGAGATCAACGCGGTGCTGCGCTCGCCGGACCGCAGCCGGCTGGTGCCCTACCTGCCGTACCTGCGGCTGCTGTTCGCGGCGGTGTCGCGGCTGCCCGTCCGCACCGCGCCGCTGTGGCGCGGGGTCTCGCTGGACCTGCGGCGGCAGTACCCGCTCGGGAGGACGGTGACGTGGTGGGGCGTCTCCTCCTGCACCTCCGAGCTCGGCGTCGCGCGGTCCTTCCTGGGCAGCCGGGGCAAGCGGACGCTGTTCGAGGTGCGTCCGGTGCGGGCCGCCGGCATCAGGAACTTCTCGGCGTTCACCGGCGAGGAGGAGTTCATCCTGCTGCCCGGCACGCAGTTGGAGGTCACCGACGTCCGGGCGGAGCGCGGCGGCCTGTGCACCGTGACGCTGACCGAGCTGGAGGAGGCGCCCCTGGTGTCCTGAGGCGCCCGGGCCGAACCCGCTCCCTGGAGCAGCAACCAAGTCAGTATTTTTACTGAGTTAAGTTATGCTGGACTCCGAGCGGCAGATGAGCCCGTTGTGCGGGAAGGGGCGCGAACGATGACCTCGGAAATCCGGAACCTGGACGGCGAACTGGAACGGGAGCGGGCCTACGTCGAGGTCTGCCGGGTCGCGACGGCCCGGCAGGTCGAGGACGCGGGCCACCAGGTCGTCGCCGCGGAGGACGTCTCCGGCGACGGTGCCGGCGCGGAGGCGCTCGGCCGGTACCTGCGCACCCGCGCCAAGCGGATGACGGAGCTGCCGGAGAGCCCGTCCTTCTTCGGCCGCCTCGACTTCGCCGACACCGCGGAGGCCGGGGACCACCGGCGGCAGCGCTACTACGTGGGCCGCCGGCGGATCTCCGAGGACCCGACGGTGCCGCCGCTGGTGGTCGACTGGCGTGCCCCGGTCTCCCGGGCGTTCTACCAGGCGAGCGCCCACGCCCCGCTCGGGCTCGCGCGGCGCCGCCGGTTCGGCTGGGCGCCGTGGAGCCTGGGCGCGCCGGAGGAGCTGACCGGGCTGGAGGACGAACCCCTCGGCGCGGACGGCGGGCACGGCCCGGCGGACGGCGACGCGGTGGCTGGCGACGGGGCGGGCGACGGCGCGGCGGACGGTGGCGAGGGCGGTGCCGGCGGCATTCTGGCCGCCGAGATCGAGCGGCCCCGCACCGGCCCGATGCGGGACATCGTCGCCACCATCCAGCCCGAACAGGACGTGCTGGTGCGGGGCGAGCTGAGCGAGTCGGTCTGCGTGCAGGGCGCGCCCGGCAGCGGCAAGACCGCGGTCGGGCTGCACCGCGCCGCGTACCTGCTGTACAGCTTCCCGCAGCGGATCCAGCGCGGCGGCCTGCTGGTCATCGGCCCCAACCGGACCTTCCTGCGCTACATCGCCGAGGTGCTCCCCGCGCTCGGCGAGATCGACGTCACCCAGCGCACCGTCGAGGACCTGGTCGCCACCCGGCCGGTCGCCGTCGTGGACGACGAGCGGGCCGCCGCGGTCAAGCAGGACGCGCGGATGGCGACGGTGCTGCGCCGGGCGCTGTACGGCCGGATCCGGGCGACGGGCCCGGAGCCGCTGGTCGTACCGGACGGCTCCTACCGGTGGCGGGTGCCCCCGGAGCGGCTGGAACGGACGGTCGCCGAACTGCGCGAGCAGGCGCCGCCGTACGCGATCGGCCGGGAGAGCCTGCGCACCCGGGTGGTGGCGATGCTCCAGGACCAGGCCGAGCGGCGGACCGGCGTCCGGTCCGGAGCCTGGTCGCGGAAGATCGGCCGCTGCGGGCCGGTGGCCGCCTTCCTGGAGGCCGCCTGGCCGAATCTGCGCCCGGAGGCCGTGGTCGCCGCGCTGCTGAGCGACCCCGCCCTGCTGGCCGAGGCCGCCGAGGGGGTGCTCGGCCCCGAGGAGCAGGCGGCGATCCTGTGGCGCCGGCCGCCGCGCTCGGAGAAGAGCGCCAAGTGGTCCGAGCACGACCTGATGCTGCTGGACGAGGTGGCCGGCCTGATCGAGCGCCCGGCCGGCTTCGGCCACGTCGTGGTGGACGAGGCCCAGGACCTCTCCCCGATGCAGTGCCGGGCGATCGCCCGCCGCAGCGCCTTCGGCTCCCTGACCGTCCTCGGCGACCTCGCCCAGGCGACCGCCCCGTGGGCAGCCCGCAGCTGGCCCGAGCAACTCGCCCACCTGGGCAAGCCGCAGGCCGCGGTGGTGCCGCTGACCACCGGCTTCCGGGTCCCGGCCGCCGTGACGGCCCTCGCCAACACCCTGCTGGGCGCGCTGGACGTGGACGTGCCGCCGGCCGTGTCGCTGCGGCAGGACGGGGAGCTGACGGTGCGGCGGGTGGCCGGGGGCGGCCTGGGCGGAGCGGCGGTCGCGGCGGTGCGGGCCGCGCTGGAGCGCGAGGGCTCGATCGCGGTGATCGCGGCGGACGGCGCGGTGGCGGAGGCCGCCGAGGCGCTGCTCGCGGCGGGGATCCCGACCGGGGCGGCCGATCAGGTCGGCACCACGGCGCGGGTGACGGTGCTGCCGGCCTCGCTGGTGAAGGGGCTGGAGTACGACCACGTGGTGGTGCTGGAGCCGGCCGCCATCGTGGAGGCCGAGGCGCGCGGCCTGCACCGGCTGTACGTGGTGGTGACGCGGGCGGTCTCCCGGCTGGACGTCCTGCACTCCCGTCCGCTGCCCGCGCCGCTGGGCGGGTGACGGCCCGGCGGCGGAGGCGGGCGGGGAAGGCCGGGCGGGTGCGGCCACCGGGCATGACCCCGTGCCCACCGGGAGCGGCGGCCGACCGGTACCGGTACCCCCGCTGACCTCCTCGCTGGTGCCCGGATCAGCTCCGAACAGCTGGATATCCTGAACACATGAGCGACAACCTTCCCCCGTGTCCGCAGTGCTCCAGCGAGTACACCTATGAGATGAACGCCCTCATGGTCTGCCCCGAGTGCGCCCACGAGTGGGTGCCCGGCGGCGGCGACCAGGCGGGCGCGCCGGCCGGCGAGCGCGTGATCAAGGACGCCGTCGGCAACGTGCTGAGCGACGGCGACACCGTGACGGTGGTCAAGGCGCTGAAGGTCAAGGGCAGCGTCTCCGGCATCAAGGCCGGCACCAAGGTCCGCAACATCCGCCTGGTGGACGGCGTCGACGGGCACGACATCGACTGCCGCATCGAGGGCTTCGGTGCCATGCAGCTCAAGTCCGGCGTGGTCAAGAAGGCCTGATCCGCGGGCCCCCAGCGGCCGCGCCCCGTCGAGGAGATCGGCGGGGCGCGGCCGTTGCGCTGTCCAGGGCCGGTCGGGGGTGGAGTAGCCCCCCGGATTAGTTGTAGCATCACAATGATTACAGCAACACAACTAACTCTGGAGCGTTCGTCATGCCCGATGCCGCTCGACCGCGGCCCTGGCTCGTGCTCGCCATCTGCTGCATGAGCCTGCTGATCGTCAGTCTCGACAACACCATCCTGAACGTGGCCCTGCCCGCCGTCCGGCGCGACCTGGACACCACGGTGTCCGGCCTGCAGTGGACGGTCGACGCCTACACCCTGGTGCTGGCGAGCCTGCTGATGCTCTCCGGCTCGACCGCCGACCGGATCGGCCGCCGCCGGGTGTTCCGGATCGGACTGGTGGTGTTCACCGCGGCCTCCCTGCTGTGCAGCCTGGCCCCCGGGCTCGGCTGGCTGATCGCCGCGCGGATGCTCCAGGCGGTCGGCGGATCGATGCTCAACCCCGTCGCCATGTCGATCATCAGCAACACCTTCACCGACTCCCGGCAGCGCGCCCGGGCGATCGGCGTCTGGAGCGGCGTGGTGGGCATCAGCATGGCCGCCGGGCCGATCATCGGCGGGGCGCTGGTGGAGTCGGCCGGCTGGCGGGCGATCTTCTGGATCAACGTCCCGATCGGCCTGGCCGCCCTCTTCCTCACCACCCGCTACGTGCCGGAGTCGCGGGCGGCCCGCACCCGCCGGGTGGACCCGGTCGGCCAGCTACTGGTCGTCGTCGTACTCGCCGCCCTCACCTACGCGATCATCGAGTCGCCGGAGCGCGGCTGGACCTCGCCCGTGGTGCTCGGCTGCACGGCGGCCTCCCTGGGCGCGCTGCTGGGCCTGCTGCGGTACGAACCCCGGCGCACCGACCCGCTGATCGACCTGCGGTTCTTCCGCTCCGCGCCCTTCTCCGGCGCCACCGTCATCGCGGTCGCCGCCTTCGCCGGCCTCGGTGGCTTCCTCTTCCTCACCTCCCTGTACCTCCAGGACGTCCGCGGGCTCGACCCGCTGCACGCCGGACTGTTCATGCTCCCGATGGCGGTCATGTCGCTGCTCACCGCGCCGCTGTCCGGCCGGATGGTGGCCGCCCGGGGGCCGCGCACGCCGCTGCTGCTGGCCGGGGCGGCGCTGACCGCGAGCGCCGTGCTCCAGGCGGTCGGCTACTCCGAGCACCTGCCGACCTGGCTGCTGGTCCTCGCCTTCCTGCTCTTCGGCACCGGCTTCGGCCTGGTCAACGCGCCCATCACCAACACCGCCGTCTCCGGGATGCCCCGCTCGCAGGCCGGGGTGGCGGCGGCGGTGGCCTCCACCAGCCGACAGGTCGGCCAGTCCCTGGGCGTCGCGGTCACCGGCGCCCTGATGGCCGGCAGCGCCCTCGCGGACCCGGCGGCCTTCACCGGGGCGGCCCGGGCGGCATGGTGGATCATCGCCGGCTGCGGCGCCGCCGTGCTGGTCACCGGTACGCTCACTTCCGGCCGCTGGGCCCGGGCGACGGCCGAGCGCACGGCGCGGCGGCTCGCCGCCGAGGAGGCGGCCGAGGGAAGCACGGAGACGAAGGAGACGGTGGACGCCTGATGGAGCGCCTCGACACCGGTGGGCACCCGGAGGGGAGCGGGACGGACGCCGCGACGGCGGCCCGGGTCTGGCAGGGGATGTACGCGCTCGTGCTGGAGCGCCACGACCGCCGCAGGACCGTCGCCGAAGCCCTCGGCATGAGCTTCAGCCGGGTCAGGGCGCTGCGCCGGCTCGCCGCCGGCCCGATCACCCTGCGGGAGCTGGCCGAGCGGCTGACCGCCGACCCGCCGTACACCAGCGTCATCGTGGACGACCTGGTGCGGCGCGGGCTCGCCGAGCGCATCACCAACCCGGCGGACCGGCGCTCCAAGCTGGTCCACCTCACCGAGGAGGGCGAGGAGAAGGCCGCGCTCGCCACCGGGATCCTCGCCACGCCGCCGGACGCGCTGCTCGCGCTGCCGCCGGAGGACCTCCGCGCGCTCGACCGGGTGGTGGCGAAGCTCCTGGACTGAGGGCTGCCGCCCGACGCGGCGGGCGTGGATCCGGGAGTCGGGACACCGGCCGCGGGTGATCCGTGTTTTCCGCGAGGGCGGAGACGGCACGCATGAGTCCGGGCCGCTGTTCCCGTTCCGCTGCCGTGTTGCCGTTTCGCCGTGCTGTCGACCGCCGGGGCCCACTGCCTGTGATGGTCCGTCAATCTCCGTTCTCCGCAGGCCCGCACGCCGATCGTGCGGGCTGTTCGGGAACTGTTCCGCCGTCGCCGTCGCCGTCGCCGTCGGCGACGCCCGGATCGCCGGGCGTGCCGGGCGGGCCGGCCGTCCGTCGGGCCTCCGGCAGGCGTCGGGTCAGCCGTCCGAGCGTCGGAGCAGGTAGGTGTCCATGATCCAGCCCTTGCGCTCCCGGGCCCGCTCACGCAGCTCGCGGATGCGCGGGGCGGCCTCGGCGAGCGGACCGGAGACGAGCACCTCGTCGGGGGTGCCGAGGTAGGCGCCGTAGTGGATCTCCAGCCCCTCAGGGTCGATCCCGGCGAAGGCGGCCCGGCCGTCGAGCATCACCACCACGTCGTCCACCCCCTCGGGGAACCCCTCGGCGAGGCGGCGGCCGGTGGTGATCTGCACCGGCCGGCCGACCCGGGTCAGCGTGGTGCGGTGCCGGGCGGCGAGCGCGGAGACGCTGCTGATGCCCGGGACCACCTCGTACGCGAAGGGCACGCCGCCCCGGTTCGACACGTCGTCCACCACGGCGATGACGCTGTCGTAGAGGGCGGGATCGCCCCAGACCAGGAAGGCGCCGTTCTCGCCCGGGCCGAGGTGCTCGGCGACCAGCCGTTCGACCAGATCGGCGCGGCGGACGCGCCAGTCGTCCACGGCGGCCGCGTACGCCGGGGTGGCGCGGTCCCGTTCGGCGTCCGGCGCTTCGACCACGCGGTGCCCGGGCCGTCCGTGGTCGGCCAGCATCCGGCGGCGCAGCCCGATCAGGTCCTGCCGTTCCTCGCTCTTGTCGAGGATGAAGAAGACGTCGGTGCGACCGATCGCCTTGACCGCCTGCAGGGTGAGGTGGTCGGGGTCGCCCGCGCCGATGCCGATGACGAAGATGTGCCGCATGGGAGCCATTCTGCCGTCCGCCCCCGGGTGCGCCGCCCGGGGCCGGGCGCGGAGCCTGCGTCTCACCACGCGGACGCCTTGCGAGATTTCCGCCTCGACGCCGACGGTTTGCCCCTAAGCTGGCGGTGCAGCTGGTTCGCCCTGTCCGCCAGACAGGCGCGTCGCAAGAGGGAACCCGGTGGGAATCCGGGACTGCCCCGCAGCGGTGAGTGGGAACGACCGCCGTCATACGCACTGGACCCGGGACGGGTCTGGGAAGCGACGGCCAGTAGGTGTCCGCCCCGGTTTCGGCCGAGGTGGGTGTGCCCGCGAGTCCGAAGACCTGCCACTGCCCGTGCGCGAGCGTTCGCGCGCGGCCATCCGGTGACCTCGCGGGCGGGTCGGCGACCATATCGGGCGGAGCCGCGCACGGGTGCGGTCGTCCGTCCGGTCCGTCATCCCTTCGCGTCCTCGTGCCGTCACCGGGCACTTGAGGATCCAGACTCGCGAAGGAGAGTCCCTTGACCACGAAGTCCGCAGCCGCGGCGAGCGTCGCCACCGCCCACGGCTACCCCCGCCAGGGCCGGGGCCGTGAATTGAAGAAGGCGATCGAGGGGTACTGGAAGGGCGCGGTCGCGGCCGAGGCGCTGCTGGCCACCGCTGCCGACCTGCGCCGCGGGAACTGGCAGCAACTCGCCGACTCCGGCATCGAAGAGGTCCCGACCGGCGACTTCTCGCTCTACGACCACGTCCTGGACACCACCGTGGCGGTCGGCGCGATCCCGCCGCGGCACCGGGAGGCGGTCGACGCCGACCCGCTGGCCGGGTACTTCGCGATGGCGCGCGGCAACCAGGACGTCGCTCCGTTGGAGATGACCAAGTGGTTCGACACCAACTACCACTACCTGGTACCGGAGTTGGGCCCGGACACGGTGTTCGCCGCGAACCCGGCCAAGGCGGTCGGCGAGCTGCGCGAGGCGCTGCTGCTCGGCCACGCCGCCCGGCCGGTGCTGGTCGGGCCGGTCAGCTACCTGCTGCTCGCCAAGCCGGCGCCCGGGGTGGCCGCGGACTTCCAGCCGATCACCCTGCTGGACCGGCTGCTGCCCGTCTACGCCCGGCTGCTGGCCGAGCTGCGTGCCGCCGGCGCCGCGTGGGTGCAACTGGACGAGCCCGCGCTGGTGCAGGACCGCACCCCGGCCGAGCTCAACGCGGCCGCCCGCGCCTACCGCGAGCTGGGCGGTCTCACCGAGCGGCCCAAGCTGCTGGTCGCGAGCTACTTCGACCGGCTCGGCGAGGCGCTGCCGGTGCTGGCCAAGGCCCCGGTCGAGGGCCTGGCGCTGGACTTCACCGGCCCGGCCGCCGCCAACCTGGAGGACCTCGCCGCCGCCGGCGGCCTGCCCGGCAAGCGGCTGGTGGCGGGGGTGATCGACGGGCGCAACATCTGGATCAACGACCTGGAGAAGTCGCTGGCGATCCTGGCGACCCTGCTCGGCCTCGCCGGCACCGTCGACGTGGCGCCGTCCTGCTCGCTGCTGCACGTGCCGATCGACGCCGCCGCGGAGCGCGACATCGACCCGCAGATCGCCCGCTGGCTGGCCTTCGCCCGACAGAAGGCCGGCGAGGCGGCACTGCTCGCCCGGGGCCTGCGCGAGGGCACCGGCGCGATCACCGCCGAGCTCGCCGCCAACCGCGCCGACCTCGCCTCCCGCGCCAACTCCCCGATCACCCGCGACCCGGCGGTGCGCGCCCGCGCCGCCGCCGTCACCGCCGACGACACCCGGCGCGCCCAGGCCTACCCGCAGCGGGCCGAGGCCCAGCGCGCCCGGCTCGGGCTGCCGCTGCTGCCGACCACCACCATCGGCTCCTTTCCCCAGACTGTCGAACTGCGCACCGCCCGCGCCGATCTGACGGCGGGTCGGATCGACGCCCCGGCCTACCGGGAGCGGATGGAGGCGGAGGTCCGCGAGGTCGTCGCCTACCAGGAGAAGGCCGGGCTGGACGTCCTGGTGCACGGCGAGCCCGAGCGCAACGACATGGTCCAGTACTTCGCCGAGCAGCTCACCGGCTACCTCGCCACCCGGCACGGCTGGGTCCAGTCGTACGGCACCCGGTACGTGCGCCCGCCGGTGCTGGCCGGGGACATCTCCCGTCCGCACCCGATGACCACCGACTGGTTCCGCTACGCGCAGGGCCTGACCGACCGCCCGGTCAAGGGCATGCTGACCGGCCCGGTCACCATGCTCGCCTGGTCCTTCGTCCGCGACGACCAGCCGCTTGCCGACACCGCCCGGCAGGTGGCCCTCGCCCTGCGCGACGAGGTCGTCGACCTGGAGGCGGCCGGCGCCGCCGTCGTGCAGGTCGACGAGCCGGCGCTGCGCGAGACCCTCCCGCTGCGGGCCGCCGCCCGCCCGGCGTACCTGGCCTGGGCCACCGAGGCCTTCCGCCTCGCCACCTCCGGCGTCCGCGCGGACACCCAGATCCACACCCACATGTGCTACGCCGAGTTCGGCGCGATCATGACCGCGATCGACGAACTCGACGCCGACGTCATCTCCCTGGAGGCCACCCGCTCCCACATGGAGGTGGCCGGCGAGCTGGCCGAGGCGGGCTATCCGCGCGAGGTCGGCCCCGGAGTCTGGGACATCCACTCCCCGCGCGTCCCGAGCACCGACGAAGCCGTCTCGTTGTTGCGCGCGGGCCTGGCGGCGATCCCGGCGGAGCGGCTCTGGGTCAACCCGGACTGCGGGCTGAAGACCCGCGGCTGGACGGAGACCCGGGCTTCGCTGGAGAGCCTGGTCGGCGCCGCCCGCCTGCTGCGCGAGGAACTGGCCGGCTGACGGCGGCCGGGGTGGGCGCGGCGGCCCTGCCGCGCCCCCCCCCCACCCCGTCGGGGATACGGCCCCC